>JAGYJO010000099.1 GCA_018402095.1 bacterium | reverse complement strand
ATATCGACATCAAACCCATCAGTTCTCTTCGTAAAAAAATTGGCGAAAAGATGGTTCAAAACTGGCATGCGGTTCCCCACGTCACACAGTTTGGCGAAGCCGATATTACAGAGTTGATGGCATTGCGCAAAAAACACGTCGCAGACTACGCCAAAAAAGATATTAAACTCACCGTCACCGTTCTTATTTTAAAAGCCGTTGTTGCTGCATTGAAAGAACACGCTGTTTTCAATGCGTCTTTTGACGACATCGCCAACACCATCATCTACAAGCAGTATATTCATCTCGGTGTAGCTGTGGATACAGAAGCGGGATTAATGGTCCCTGTCATCAGAGATGTCGACAAAAAATCTATCGCAGAGATCTCTGAAGACCTCAACGCTATCGCTGAAAAAGCCAGAAAACGCCAAATCGGCCTAGACGATCTCCAAGGTGGCAGCTTCACCGTGTCCAATTTGGGTGGCTTGGGCGCAGGGCCATTCACCCCTATCGTCAACACCCCAGACACCGCTATTTTGGGATTATCCAAAGGTCAGTCGCGTGCGGTATTCAAGGATGGCAACGTCGTCGAGCGTATCATCCTTCCTATCAGCGTTTCTTATGACCACCGCGTTATCGATGGTGCCGATGGTGCCCGTTTTATGCAAACATTGATCACAACACTAGAGACATTCCCTGAATCATGGGTGAAAGGGTAATCCGATGAAAAAACAACATACAGATATCGTTGTGATTGGTGCTGGTCCTGGCGGCTATGCAGCTGCTTTTTACGCCGCAGATCATGGCAAAAAAGTCCTTCTCGTAGAACAAGACGAAAACCTTGGTGGGGTTTGTCTCAACAGAGGCTGTATCCCTTCAAAAGCATTGCTCAATGTCAGCAAAATCCTCAAAGAGGCCAAGCACGCTGAGAAATGGGGTCTACAATTCGAAAAACCAAGCATTAATCTAGACACCATGCGGACCTGGAAAAACGGCGTCATCGACAAACTCTCCGGTGGTATCCGTCAAATCGGAAAAGCCCGTAACGTCACCATTCTCAAAGGACGTGCCCACTTCGAAGGCTCCCAAGAATTGCGTGTAGAAACAGAAGCAGGCCAAGAGCGATACACCTTCGATCATGCGATTTTGGCCAGTGGCTCACGACCTGCCTTGCCTGCGGCGTTTGACCTTGGAAACCCACGCGTCATGACCTCTACAGAAGCACTTGAATTGCCCGATATTCCAGAGACATTACTCGTCGTGGGTGGTGGCTATATCGGCATGGAGCTCGGCACCGTCTACGCGACATTGGGATCAAAAGTCACTGTCGTCGAAGCTGCAGGAAGTCTTTTGTCTGGTGCGGATGCCGACCTTGTCAGACCCGTTACCAAGTATGCACAAGGTGCTTTCGAAGAAATCTTGCTCAACACCAAAGTCCAAAAAATGGCCACAAAGGCAAACAAATCGCTGTCACCTTTGAAGATGGCAAGATCACTTGCTTTGACCAGTGTATTGGTCTCCATTGGACGCAGCCTAATTCTCAAAACCTGGGACTGGAAAATACCGAGTCATCGTAGATGATCGCGGCTATCAAAGCCAGCGACACATACCCGAACAGATGATGCCAACATTTATGCGATTGCTTTGACGTTATCGGTGCGATGTTGGCCATAAAGCCTCAAGGAAGCCCGCATCGCGGTCGCCAATATCTGTGGTGACATCGGTAGCATGAAAAATGTTGTGCTCCCTGCCGTTGTATTCACGATGCCAGAAGTGGCCTGGTGTGGCCTCACGGAAAACGACGCCAAAGCAAAAAACATCACCGTACAAGTCGGGAAATTCCCTTGGGCTGCGTCTGGTCGCGCATTGACGATGGACCATGCCGAAGGACTCACCAAACTCATCATCGAACCAGGCACAGAGCGTATTCTCGGGGTCGGTATCGTTGGCCATGGTGCAGGTGAATTGATAGGCGAAGCGGTTCTTGCCGTTGAAATGGGTGCTACGGCCTATGATATCGCCAGCAGCGTTCACGCACACCCAACTTTATCCGAAACCGTGATGGAAGCGGCTGAAGTATTCTTTGGTCACTCAGCTCACGCGGCCCCTAGAAAAGCACTCTAAGCCATGCGTTTTTCACAAGCCCTCATTCCCACACTCAAAGAAACACCTCGGGACGCAGAGGTCATCAGCCATCAGCTCATGATGCGTGCTGGTCTCATCCGCAAAGTAGCCTCGGGTATCTACACGTTGCTACCGATGGGGGTACGTGTGATCCGCAAATTTGAAGCCATTGTCAGAGAAGAAATGAACCGCAGTGGGGCCCAAGAGGTGATCATGCCCATGGTGGTCCCCGCGTCTCTCTGGCAACAATCGGGTCGCTGGACAAAATACGGCCCCGAACTATTGCGGTTCAAAGACCGTCACGACAATGATTTTCTATTGGGACCTACCCATGAAGAAGTCATCACAGACCTCGTGACGCAAAGCGTCAAATCATACAAGCAGCTCCCGATCAATCTTTATCAAATACAAAGCAAATTTCGGGATGAAATTCGCCCACGATTTGGACTCATGCGCGGCCGTGAATTTGGTATGAAGGACGCTTATAGTTTTCACAGTACATGGGAAAGCCTCGACCAAACTTACGAAGACATGCGCCAGGCGTATGAGCGTATTTTTTCCCGATGTGGACTTGGCTTTCGGATGGTACAAGCCGACTCTGGGGCTATTGGTGGCAGTGTGTCCGCAGAGTTCATGGTCCTAGCCGACACCGGCGAAGATGCTGTCATCACCTGTATCCACTGTCAGTTCGCAGCCAACGTCGAAGCCGCGGCGTGTACCGCAAATGACACGACAACACCGGACAGAGCCCCAGGTCCCAGCCGCTGTTGCCATTCTAACCCCTGGCAAAAAACAGTCTCGAAGTCGCTGAATTTTAAATATCACGACAGCAAGGCCGTGATGAAAACCATGATTTACTTGGCAGACAATGCCCCTATCGCAGCCTAATTTGTGGCCATCACGAAGTCAATGAAATCAAACTCAAAACGTCTTGAGGTTTCTGAATTGGTATTCGCCTCAGAAAGCCTGGTCAAAAAAACTCTTTGACATCAGACCTTGGTTATGCAGGCCCTATAGGGCTCAACATCCCTCTCATCGCCGATCACAGCGTCATGCCAGGTGCCTTGAGATGGTCACCGGTGCCAACCAAGCAACCACCATATGCAGCTATCTTGGCACCAGGTCGTGACTTCGTACCCTTCACCATCGCAGATATTCGCAATGCCGTATCGGGTGAGATATCTCCCAATGACACAGGCGCTTATGAGATCCGTCGTGGGATCGAAGTTGGTCGTATCTTCAAACTGAGCGAAACTTACAGCGATAAAATGACTGTCAATTCACCCAACCAAGACGGCAAAAACAAGTCCATGATCCTCAGGCTGCTATGGCGTTGGTATTGGACGAACAGTTGCCGCCGCTATCGAACAATCCCACGACTGAGGGCATTTATCTGGCTGGCGCATTGGCCCCATTTGAAGTGGTTCTCATTTTGGCAAGCTGAGACGCCGCACTCCTTGACTTTTACCCGACCAACCTGCTTCCATGGCCGTTGCAAAACGAAAATATCGACACGCTCTTCGATGACCGCGCTGAACCCGGCATTAAATTCAAAGATGCCGAATTAATAGGGTTTCCATTTCAGATCATTGTTGGTAAAACCTGGGAAAGAGGGCTTATTGGAAATCAAAAATCGCCGTAGTGGTGAGGTAGAAAAAGTAAATGAGTCCGAGCTAATACCACGACTCCATTTGCTCTTGGAAAGTTGCTAACGTCCTTATGTACACCATTCCCATTGTCGTCATTGTTCTTTTCTTTATGTTCTCCCATGGCGAAAAAGGACCCTCCTCTCAAAATATCTCCGCAGAAAATATTGTTCTCCAACAGGTTACTTTTGATGACCACGAGCCACAACAAGTCTGGGTAGAAGAGGTCAGTAGTCGGGATGCCCAAGCGATATTTGGATACATCACCGCTACGTATCGCAAAATACCTACAGAAGAAGCCGAGGCTATTTCCAGTGCCTTAATAGACAGTGCCCAAGAGCTCAAAGTCGACCCCTTGTTTATCGCAGCACTCATGTCACGAGAAAGCAGCTTTAACAAAATGGCAGTCAGCTCAACCGGAGCCAAAGGCCTGGGACAAATCAAAGATTTCAATTATCCTTCACTGGGAATCACAGACCCCTTTGACATCATCCAAAACACAAGAGGTACGATGTCCTATATCAAGCGTATGCTGGGTCGTTGGGAATCCGAATCTGCACAAGCGTCATTGGCATTGGCGTCTTATTTCAAAGGATATGGCGCCGTGAGTCGTGCCAACAAACAGGTCGATCTCAAAACAAAGAAGTACGTCGAAGACATTTTGGCGACGTATGACAAGATCAAAGATTATAAAGCGAGTCTTTAAATCAATTAATCACGCAACTAGCTATCTCTATAGGGGCTAGATAATTACTTAATCACAATGTTTTATACTTGTGATTAAGTGGTTGTGTCCACATGCCCATTGGGCATAGGGTCTTTGGGTTCTGGAAACTTGGCATTGATTTCAGTGCGAATATTTTCTGCTGCTTTTTCAGGGGATTTTGCAATACGAAAACCAACCAAAGCCGTCGCACCACCGACTACAATCGGTAACGCCAACGCAAAGGGTCCTAAAAAAGGTGTTGTCAAAGGAATCAACGCAGAGAGTCCACTAAAAGCAAGCGTAGCTGTCGCAACCGTACCGGCACGAACCACTTCAGCTAAGGCTTTTCGATTGTGATACTTTTGCTCTAACTTAACATAGTCCCCAGCCTTGTCCCCATGTTTCGTTTTGATATCAGAGACCATCGTCTGTAGTTCATCGATGCTTTTTCCCGTACTGACCGTCAGTATAAAATTATGAATTTTGCCCTTGATCGTAGTGCTATCAATAGCAGGCCCCTGATTATTAATCATTCTGTCCGCAACAGCAAATGAACGCGCTGCCTGGAGTTCCTCACCCCCTTTTTTCAGAAAAACACCGGCAGTATAAAGCCCAAAACCCATTGTCGCAGGCGCTGCCAATGGCGCCAGAACCGCCAATCCCGCCGTAGAAGCACCCGCCACAACACTAATCGTCACTACGCCCGCCGTCACTCGTGTAGCACCTACAAGCATATGAAAGGAATTGGAAGCGATACCTGAAATTTTATTAAAGGCACTCAATTTATCATTATTCATGATTGACTTAATCTCTTGGTATCCCGATTTGAGTTCAGAGAGACCTTGCAAGACACCCAATACAGAAAAAGTAGTCGTGACAGCAGTTCCAACAGTCTGCATCGTTTTCATCGTCTCTGTCATCTCTGGTTTTTCTGGCGGTGATGCACCCTCTACTGGTGGATGTCCCTCAACACCACCCATGTTCGATTTCATACGATCAATCATCTGATCTTTAAACATCTCCTCCATACCAGACCTGAAGGAATCAATCCCTGGCTGAAGAACATCAAGAGTCGACGATTTTTCATCGGCATTAAGGGTTCCTACTTCAATGGCAGCATCTACTACTTTTTT
>JAGYJO010000098.1 GCA_018402095.1 bacterium | reverse complement strand
CCCTTTGAATCCCAGTTAGCCCCCCGCCTAGGAAGTAATTACCCACATATCACTATTTATCCCTGCAATCAGACACCTATTACAACCGAAAAAAGGCACAATGATTCAACGGAAATATCTTGCAACGACCAGCACAGTCCCTATGGGCTGCCCCTTTTATAGCAGCAATGAAGCAAACATCATCGCGAATCTAGAACACTACTTGCCCATCAGCAACCGAGATGAACTCAACGAACTACACCATGCTTTTAGAGACATCGTTCCCCACAAAGACCCCACGGAGCACTGTTACGTCAGATGCGGCTGGATTTTGCATATCGCTTCGAAACTGGGACTAGACGTCGGCAGCATCAAAACACGATCAGATCACCCTGTCATCAAAAACATCTACCCCCACATAGAGGGGAAAAACCTTTTTTTGAGTTGGAAATACCATGTTGCACCAGTCATTTTCCTCAGAGAATCAGGCTGCTTACGCACCACGACAACACCCTACATTTTGGATATGTTACTCCCAAACGTTCACACGGAAGCAGAATGGTATGCCGCCCTAAATCTCAAAAAAACAAGCGTAGACATAGGACCCACAAAACAGCGAAACGAAGCGTTCCAAAACGACCTGGAGTACGATATACGCCCACGACTAATCTCTGCCTATCTCGACGAACAAGAACCGGACGGCATTACTGTAAATCAAAGAATAAAGCAGTTTCTGCGAAGACCGAGAATCCACACGGTAGACAGCAGATCAGAGAGCCAGAATGCCCTCACTACGCCCTAGATCACTAAAGCGTTAACCTTTGCCAACAGCTGTTCATTCAGTACGTCATTCGTCATGATCCCACGCAAAACATCAAATCTCTCGCCAAAGCTAGGCACCGACAAACTGGCCTTCAGATCTGCACAAAAAAAGGCGCCGAGGCAACAGCCGTCGCAGACCCTCTTGGCCCAGGCGATGTCGCCAAAAATACCACAAACTTCCTAGATGGGGGGGGTACAGGGGGCGAAGCCCCCCCCCTGGCGTAGGAATCGCTTACGACTTATAGCCGATCCACCCTTTACATCCCCAGGTATCAATCTGATAATACAGACTTATTGTTCACAAAACGGAGACTCCCTCATGAAACTCATCATCAAACTCATAGGCCTAGCCATCGTAGCTGGCATCGTCACCTTCCTAGGCGCAGGCCTTTTTAGCTCTCAAGATTTCGAGGGCAGTGTCAACACCACCTTGGTATCCCCGCCAGAAGATATTTGGCCGCTGATCAGCAAACCCAAAGAACGAGAATCACGGCTAGGCATCACCAGTATAAGCCGTTTAGACCAGAACGCCCTTGGCTTTGCCTCGTGGACAGAGAATGGCCAAAAAGACGAATGGGCTCGCTACGAAATATTAGAAGAAAATGAGCCCAAAAAATTAACCATCGCTATGATGTCCAGCTCTCACAAGCTAACGGGCTTGTGGACATACACCCTCAGCAGCAACGACGGAATCCACACCATTCTCACGATTCACGAAACAAGCCGACTGAACAACTTCATGGACCGAAGTCTCAACACACTCAAAGGCAGAAACAGTCACCTACGTGCCGAGCTACGCAGCATCACACGCACATTGAGACAAGAGCCCAGCACACAAAACAACAACGACGCGACAACCGCAAACTAAGACGCAACCCAACACCATCAATCGTGGGAGAGACAATTCTCCCACCCCGAATGGGGTATATGCGCCTCATTCGACAAAACGTGAAACGTCCATTTTTGAGTCGCAGCCAAATCCGCCGCTTCCGCTAAAGGTGCAATCTCATCGCACTCCCCATGCAGGCACAACACAGCATCTATGGGGCAGTTCGCCCCCCAAGTATAGGCGCCCAAATAAGCCAGCCCTCGAGACAAGACACCCTCATCACACGCGCCATCCAAATGGTACGCCCTACCAGGCCTCCCAAATGCGCTTTCCCAAAAACCTGCCAACAACGTGTCTTTATCCTGACGCAATTGACGTTGCATCGCACGACAGACTGCGGATGAATACTGACGCCGAATCCCTATCATCGTTAGGCTTGTGACTTTGCCAGGCAGCGCCACCGCAAGCTCATGTGCCATAAACCCACCCAGTGACAGCCCCACAAGAGCCCACTCCGCCGAACTCGCTGCAATCATCTCTGAAATCCACGGCAAGGCTGCAGGATCGCTGTATCTCAAATAGAGGTTCACGGGTTCACTGTTCAAAACCGGTTCGGCGTTGATCAACAACGTGCCATCGCCCTTTGCGTCCCAGTTTTCGGCAAAAGCACTATCCCCAAAAACACGGTAATCAGTGGCCCAACCCGGTAAGTACAAACGAACAGATCCGTTCAAGGCCAAAACATCTTGAACCCCAATAGCGAGAAAAGACGCCTCAGACATGGCCCATTGTTTCTATAAGCATGTCTGACAACGCTGTCAAAACGGATTCCTCATGATCCGAACGCAAGGACATCCGCAACCGAGATTGGCCTTTTGGAACCGTTGGATAACGCACAGCCGCAACCCAAAGACCCGCTAAACGCAGTCTATCGACAACGGTGTCAGCCCTCTCATCATCGATCAGAACAGGGACAATCATTGAAGACCCCAATGGCGATAGCGCTGCTATTTTGTCACGAAAAAAAGCCACGTTCGCCCATAGTCTGTCGCGACGCTCTCGGTAATCATCAAAACGAGATACAGCCGCCAAGTTCCACGCCAATACAGGCAAGGGCAATCCCGTAGAATAAATGAAAGATCTCGCCGATTGAATGGGTCAAAGGGACTGTCCCAATGCGCGTCACGCGACGAACGCCCCGTGGAACCACAGGCTTTGCCAAGTTGTCCCAACGATAAAGACCGTTTCGCTGACGCGGGAAACAGGGGTCTTAGGGGATTTGAAAGGGCTCTTCCCTCGATCCCGTTATCCCAACAGCCGAACCCGTGAGGACCGATGACGCCAAAGGCATGTGCTTCATCGATCACGATCAAGGTGTCGTAGTCTGTTTTGAGACGCATCAGATCGGACAATGGTGCAAAGTCACCATCCATACTATAGAGAGACTCCACCAAAATAATGGCACGTGTACACTTGCCCCGATAGCGCTGCAACAACGATTCCAAATGGGACATATCGTTGTGACGAAACCGCTGCAATCGGGTATCCGCCAAACGAATCCCATCGATCCAACTCGCGTGGATAAAACGATCTGCAAATACGATGGTGTCTTTGTCCGCCAAAACAGACATGACCCCCAAATTCGTCTGATATCCCGACGCCCACACCAGCGCAGACTCGGTCCCAAAACCCGCAGCCAATTTGTTTTCCAAGGCATGGGCAAGCGCCGTATCGCCACCCAACAAGCGGGAGCCACCAGCCCCCATGCCTATGTTTTCAAATTCAGCCATGGCCTCAACTATTAATTCTCTATTTTGAGAAAGACCAAGATAGTCATTACTGACAAAAGTGGTGTAGTCACGATCGTTTATGCTGATCGATGTATTTTGTCGACCATCAGTCGGAAAGAGTTTACGTGGTCTCATGGCTGCGCTCTATGCTACCCCCCGGCACTGAAAAAAAAGGATTCCAAGGGAGATCTCCCTTGGAATCCTTTTTGCGCTGCTCGGCCTTGCCGAGCAATTGTAAGCATTTAGGAAATATGGCGAAGAAAAGACGGCACGTCTAAATCAACATCCTCGTCCATAGAATCATCAAACGCAAACAAACCACGACGCGGTGGCACCGTTGGCGCTGATTCTGATTTTTTCACTTCCACTGGGGGTTCAGCTTCAGTCGTTTCTTCGGTTTCTTCAATTTCTTCAGAAAGCGCTGGCGCCGCAACAGGTTCAACAGGCTTTTCGACAACAGTTGCAACAGGGTTGACCATCACGCCATCACGCTTAAACCCTGTAGCGATGACGGTGACCATCATCTGGTCTTTCATCTCGGGATTGATAACAGAACCAAACAAAATATTGGCATCAGGATCAACCGCACCATAAATCACATCGGCCGCAGCGTGGACTTCATGAAGAGAGAGGTCTTCCCCGCCTGTAATATTGAGAATCACACCCGTAGCACCATGAATCGTCTCTTCCAATAGGGGAGAAGAAATCGCTTGCGCCGCCGCTTCTGCAGCACGGTTTTCCCCAGAGGCACGCCCAATACCCATCATCGCAGAACCAGAGTTCATCATAACGGTTTTGACGTCGGCAAAATCCAAATTGATCAAACCAGGAATCGTGATCAAATCCGCAATCCCCTGAACCCCTTGGCGCAACACATCATCAGCGATGCGAAAGGCTTCCAGCATAGATGTCATTTTTTCAACAACTTGGAGCAATTTATCATTTGGAATGACGATCAAGGCATCCACCTGTTCACGCAAACGACGCAAACCTTCTTCCGCCTGACGGGCACGAACAGGTCCTTCAAAACGAAATGGCTTTGTCACAACACCCACGGTCAAGGCACCCAAATCTTTGGCGATTTTGGCCACAACAGGTGCAGCACCTGTACCTGTGCCACCACCCATACCTGCCGTGATGAAGACCATATCGGCACCTTCGAGAACTTGCTCAATATCTTCTTTGCTCTCTTTGGCCGCCTGTTCACCCACAGAAGGGATGGCTCCACCACCAAGACCCTTGGTAAGTTTGGTACCAATTTGAAGCTTTTTATCGGCCAAAGACACATTAAGTGCTTGAATATCTGTATTCAACGCACAAAACTCTACCCCTTTTACACCGGATGCAATCATGCGGTTAATTGCGTTATTACCGCCACCACCAACACCCATAACTTTAATGTTGGCAAATTGTCTCAAGCTGTCTGACATGCATATTCTCCTTGGGGGCACGAATTTTCTATAGTTTTATCTATTCTAATGCAAGACGCCATAGTTTGAAATTCATATTTTTGGTAACCGCTACCTAGAGAGGCGCACATCACAACTCACCCGCTTCTTCCTTTTTCTTGCGACTCCGATTTTCATAACCGATAACGGCAATTTCATCCAAAAACTTACCATCTTCTTTGTTCATCATTTTTTTCCAAGCAATACGGGTTTTACCCTTGTCCTTTTCGATGATCTTTTTTTCGATCATCGCGAGAACCATTTGTTTTCGCTGATCCTCTTTTTTGGTTTCCGCCGTCTTGACTGCCTCTTCTTGGGTAGCCAACTGCTCCCTTACCTTTTCCAAATGTGCTTTTCGCATCATGATTTGCTGAACATCTGGCAATGCAGCACCCGCCGCCATCATACCTTTGAGTTGATCATATTTTTCTTTTTCGAAAACCTTGATTTCTTCTTCTTTGCGCTTTTCTTCGAGAACACGGCGCTCAGATTCCTTAAATTTGTCTTTCTCTTGCTCTTCGCGAATACCACGAACCTTGAGCAAAGAATCCAGACTATAGCGAAACCGTTTGCCTTTTTTGGCTTTGGTCACGACGCAAACATAGCCACAATCATCTCGACTGTTTTTTCGTAAGCCACCTCATCAAAAGTCCCTTGTCGCAAAAAGGCATTGATGGCATCAATTTTTTCTACTGCATAGTCGATTTTGGGATTACTCCCTTTGACATAGGCGCCAATATTGATGAGGTCTTCGGCTTCTGTATATTTGGCCAAGGCCTCACGC
>JAGYJO010000097.1 GCA_018402095.1 bacterium | reverse complement strand
ACGCAATTTCTTCAAAATATCCAAGCGATCCAAGGTCTGAATTTCTGAATGCAAATAAGTCACAAGAACACCTTTTTCATCCAAAAACTGGGAGAGTTCTTCCGACATCTGCTTGGTAATCGTCGTCACCAATGTGCGTTCATTACGGCCACGCACGATCTGTATCTCATTGAGAAGGTCATCGATCTGACCTACCGTCTCTCGGACCTCTATCTCAGGGTCTACCAACCCTGTTGGACGAATGATTTGCTCAACAACGCCCGTATCTTCCCATCGGGACTCCGGTGGTTTGGTCATATCAACACCACAAGAAGCCATTTCATAGGGCCCCGGGGTCGCAGAGACATAGATACGAGAGCCCAATCGCTCTTCGAATTCCTCAAAACGTAGCGGCCGGTTATCCACCGCAGATGGCAACCGAAACCCATGGTCTACCAACACTGTTTTACGCGACAAATCCCCAGCAAACATCCCTCGGACTTGCGGCAAAGAGGCATGGGATTCATCCACAAACGTGATAAAATCCTTTGGGAAAAAGTCTAGTAACACCCCAGAGGGCTCCCCAGGCTGTCGATCTGATAAATGTCGCGAATAATTTTCTATCCCCTTGCAATATCCCATCTCAGCCATCATTTCGAGATCATATCGGGTACGTTGCTCCAACCGTTGGGCTTCCAAGAGTTTCTCTTCTGACATAAATTGGGCAACCTGCTCCGTCATTTCTTTTTTGATCGCCTGCATCGCTCTGTCCATATTGTCGTGTACCACATAGTGGGTAGCGGGAAAAATATCGATAGCGGGCATACTATTCAAAATATTGCCGGATACGGGATGAAACTCCAAAATACGCTCCAACTCATCGCCAAAGAATTCCATCCGAAGGGCCATCTCACTCCAAGAGGGAAACAAATCAATGACATCCCCCTTGACCCGATAGCGACCTGGCGCCAATTCCACATCATTACGTTGGTACTGCACCTTGTCCAAACGAAGCAAAAAGTCACGACGAGAAACAGTCTCCCCCACCTTGAGAGAAATAATCGCTCGCGCATAATCTTCTGGAATACCCAAACCGTAAATACAAGACACAGACGCCACAATAATCACATCACGACGCGTCAAAAGAGAGCGTGTAGCTGCATGTCGTAGCCGCTCTATCTCGGCATTGATCTGTGCTTCTTTTTCGATATACACATCGCGACCAGGGATGTAGGCTTCTGGCTGATAGAAATCATAGTAGGAAATAAAATACTCAACCGCATTATTTGGAAAAAAAGACCGAAACTCTTCACACAGCTGCGCCGCAAGGGTTTTGTTATGCGCCAAAATAAGCGCAGGTCGGTTCATTTTGGCAATCACATTGGCCATGGTAAAGGTCTTACCAGACCCCGTCACCCCAAGCAGGATCTGCTCTTTTTTGCCGGAATTGAGACCATCCACCAGGGCGTCAATGGCATGCGGTTGATCACCAGAAGGGTAGTAATCACTTACCAGCTCAAATGTCTTATCTATCGTTTGCATAGCAAATCCAGTCTACGTTTAGCGTCAAATTATTTTTTGCAAAGGCGCGTATTTGGCAATCAACGTTTTCATATGCCCCCCAAAGGAGATATGCAAAATTGCTTTTTCACCCTCACCTTCGATTCGCTTGATATACCCCACGCCCCATTGGGTATGGCGAACAGACTCCCCTTGCGCATAGCTCTGAACAGGCGCCGCAGCAGCCTTCATCGCAGGTGGAAAAATACGTGGTTTTGGTGCAATCGTCGATCCAAAAGCACCCCGATTTGCTGCTTCATTACGTGTCATGTGCTGAGAGGGAATATCATCCAAAAACCGTGAAGGTGCATTGCGGGAATAATCACCAAAAATAAGACGCTGCTTCGCGGATGTCAGGTGCACCCACTTCCGCCCACGCGTAATCGCGACATAACACAAACGCCGTTCCTCTTCGACTTCTTCCAATGTCAATGAACGGTAATGGGGAAAAATCTTCTCCTCCATACCCGCGACAACCACCAGGTCATACTCCAACCCTTTTGCCAAATGCACTGTAGTGAAAGTCACCGCATTGGGCTGTTCTTCTTGTGTATCCCAGTCGGTAGCCAAAGCAGCTGTTTCCAAAAAAGAATCCAGCGACTGCTGCTCTTCCGTCATAGAAATCAACTCATAAATATTTTCAAGTTTATCGGGACCTTTGTCATCTTTTTGCAAATAGGTGGTATAGCCACTATCCAAAATCGTCCGAATAACACGGGCCAAAGGAAAATCAATACGCTGGGCCTTGGGCTCCGTCGATACAGGACCCCAGACACGCTTGGGTTCAGACGTTTTCGGCGTTTCCTCTTCAGGAAACACAATATCACCCGCCAAAATATCCTGGAGATGAAAAATAAAACGATAAAACTGTAAAATACCCGCCATAAAACGTGGCCCCACAGGAGAGTCCGAACGCTCCAAAAGCTCGGAAACAGGCAAAGCCAATCGCTGCGCCCACTCTGTAAACCGATCAACACTGGTACTCCCGACACCCCTACTCGGTGCAGAAATAGCCCGACTCAACGCAATGTAGTCTTGCGGATTATGTACCAGGCGTAAATACGCCAATATGTCTTTAATTTCCGCGCGCGCAAAAAACTTCAAACCACCCACCAGGCGATAAGGAATTCCCCGTTGCGCAAAGGTTTCTTCCAAAACCCGACTCTGGGCATTTGTACGGTACAACACAGCCATTTCTTGCGCAGGAACACCTTTTCTCATGTGATCTTGCATCGTATCTGCAATATACCGGGCTTCTTCTCTCTCATCGGATGCCAAATAGTACGCAACTTGGTCGCCGTCACTGGCTTCCGTCCAGAGGTTTTTGTCGCGTCGTTGGGTATTTTGTTGAATCAACCCATTTGCGGCTTTGAGAATATGTCCCGAGGAGCGATAGTTCTGCTCCAATTTGACAACGGTTGCACCCGGATAGGTTTTCTCAAAAGACAACATATGACGAACAGTCGCACCACGCCATGAGTAAATGGTCTGATCAAAATCACCCACAACCGTTAAATTATTATACTTCTCTGCCAACATATTAATCATTAAAGATAAGGCACACATTATTCGTATCCTGATACCAAGATATAGGGATCTTGATACCGTTCCAAAACTTCAGGAAAGTCCTGAAACAACTGCACCGTCAAACCAATCATATCGTTGAAGTCAACCGCATTTTGCGTCTTTAGCTCTTGTTGATACTGCCTGTAGACACTGCCCAGAATGGCATCATACGACCCCTGTGCGGGATAACGATCAGGATCAATCAGTGCGTTTTTTTGACGATCAATCCCAGACAGCAACGCCGCTGGGGGATATTTATTGTCATCCAAATTAAATTTAGCTGCTATTTTTTTGATTAATTTCAACTGGTCGGCATAATCCAAAATCACATAGGACGTGGGACGCCCCAAATAGCCCATATCGCGCCGAAGAACCGCGCCACAAAAGGCATGAAAAGTCCCCACAAAAGGTCTGCGAGAATCATCGATCAACGGTGTCACACGATGCAACATTTCCTTGGCCGATTTGTTGGTAAAGGTAATCGCCAAAATGTGATCTGGGTACACCCCCAGTTCACGCACCAAATACGCAATTTTTTGGGTCAAAACCATAGTCTTGCCAGAACCGGCACCGGCCACAATCATTAAGGGGCCAGCACAATGCAAAACAGCTTCTCGCTGATGTGTGTTTAATGTATCAAGCATGGGGAGCGCAGTGTATCACATATCCAATTCAGACAAAAACCGATGAATCACATCGCCCATATCCGGGTACTTATCCGCGGCTTTTTTCAAACACGCACGCGCATCTTCTTTGCGTCCGGCTTTCATATAGGCCTGCGCCAACATGATTTGATACTGCACCGCATCAGATAAATCAGCGGCTTTCTGAAAGGCATCCACGGCTTCTGAAAACAAATTCATCCCCAAATAACAAGTACCTTGCCCCTGATACACATCTGGATCATTGTCGTTCAAACGAATGGCTTTCCCAAATGCTTTCACACCATCTTCATAACGCGCCATCGTCACAAACAAGGCGCCCATATACTGAAACGGCAAAGGCTGAGCGGGATCACTAGTCGCCGCTTGCCTCAAAAGACCCATCGCCTCCGAAAACGATTTGGACTTGATACACGCCATCGCCTTCGAACACATCAACACCACATTCTGAGGGTCTTTTTTCAACATCGCATCAAAGGCATGTATCGCTGTAGCATACGCACCTGTTTCCAAAAGACAGGTTGCAAACCGAAATTGATAATCTGTGTTTTTAGGCTCTAATGACACGCATTTTTTGAGAATAGGCAACGCATCGTCATACCGAGACAACTGAAAATAAGCCAAACCCAACTGTCGCAACGCCAACTCATGTTTCGGGTTGATCCGAACAACGGCCTCCAATGACGTCATCGCCATAGACACTTCTCCGGCAAGCAACCACAATTCAGATGCAAAATAATGGGCTTCAACATCCTCTGGATTGATCTGAACCGCTTGTACGAAACACCGCGCTGCAACCTCATAATCTTTTAATCCCATGCAGGTACGGGCCTTCAACGTCAGCGGCGCAGACAGTGTTGGCTGCAAGGCAATCGCACTATCAAAACATGGTAATGCCGACACAAAATCATCAGACTGAAAATACAACAAACCCAACTGAAAGTGTGCATCACCAAACTCAGAATCAATTTGAAGAACGCGTTCAAGCAGACTCTGAGCCTGCCCCACATGGCCGGCCCGCATCAACATGCTCGCAAACCCCGTCATGATTTCTGGCGAATTGGGCGTCAACGCTATCGCTTGTTGAAAGGCTGCCCTTGCAAGATCGAAACGATCCAGAAGCCCTAATGTCGTCCCTTTAAGAAAACAAACCTCCCCACCCTGATCCGCCTCAGGAAGGGCATCTAGAAGACGTAATGCCTCATCAAATTCAGCCTTAACCAACAAGTGATGAATAGCAACCAAAGGACGCTCTTGTGTCGCCATTAACCCGTCACCCCAGCAGCACTCACAGGCGAAGAGCCGCCAAAAAATGATTTCACAGCCGCAATACTATTGAGCACGCCTGAAGCAATTTTAGAATCTTCTTTTTTCAAAGTCTCAGTCTCCTTTGTAAAACTGTTTTCAAGATGCTCCGAGGTAACACCATGCAAAACTGTAATCGTTTTGGGCGATAAATCGGCATGAATATCTATATTTTTATCCACAAGCCCCACAGACTGCAGTGCCACCAACATCGCTTTGTCCGAACAGCTCAAAGGAATCTCATTGGCCGCTTTGAACTGTAACCCCTTCAACCCCTCATCAAGACGTTTGGAAATCTGCTCACGCTGGACATCTTTTGCCTCTGAGCTCTGCGTTCCTCTATAAATCGCAACCGCCGTTTTCACCATACTACCAAGAGCCCAAGCCCCTACAGCCACAATCGGAGCCGCAATACCCGCCGTCAATCCCGCAGAGACAAGCGTGGCCGTTCCCGCCATAACGTCCATAGCGCCACTAACCGCTTGATCCTTGGCTCTACATGCATTTTCTTTCTGACAAAACGATAAATCATCTATCATTTGTTTGACCTGAGAGGCCTCCGCTATCGATGTCGTTGGAATAGCACTCAAGGCGGATGGTGCCGA
>JAGYJO010000096.1 GCA_018402095.1 bacterium | reverse complement strand
TTACTGTTATTGCTTTTTTCCTATGGAATAGTACAAGCACAAGAAAATGTTATCCTCGTCAAATCCCGAAGACAGGTCGGATTTGGGTTGCTATCTAGCAATCAATTGGGACAAACACTAACCCAATACAATGCAAAAATTCTGCGTCGCATTTCGATCCCCCCCACAACCCCACGTAGTTTATCCGCTATTTCTGCAGAACCCGATCAAATACTCGTGGTACAAACAACGTCCAGCGATCAAAACCGCATACGCTACCAATTACAACAGCTACCCGATGTGGAATGGGCGGAAAATCTAGAGCCACTTACTTTATTTTCAGAAGAAAATACCAACATTCCAAACGATCCCCGCTATACACGACAGGCGTATATGGCAAACACCATGATGAGCATGCTCTTACATATGCCGGTGCGACGTTCGGTGAAAGTCGCTGTAATTGATTCAGGTATCGACTATACGCATGAAGATCTCTTCGGAAATATCTGGAAAAACCCACTAGAATCACCAAACAACCAAGACGATGATAACAACGGTTTCGTGGATGATATATGGGGGTACAATTTTTATGGGGCTTACAAAGGCGACGGTAGCCCGAACCCCACAGACAGCATTGGCCATGGAACCCATATAGCAGGAATCATCGGGGCCGGCGTCCACAACAGAACCGGCATTACAGGACTGCACCCCTCTGTCTCATTACTCAACCTACGGTTCACATCAGACACAGGATCAGGAAACCAATTGGATGCAGCACTCGCCATTCGTTATGCGATCCAACAGCAGGCCGACATCATTGTGTGTGCTTGGGGGTATTACATTGCCAATACCGTGCTCAAAGAAGCCATTGCAGAAGCCCTCGCCCATGGCATCATCGTGGTCGCAGCTATGGGAAACTCTGGGTCAGATAGAATAGAATTCCCCGCAGGACTCCCAGGCGTCATCTCCGTTGGTGCTGTGAGTAGCACCGGTGAATGGGCCAGCTTTTCCAGCTATGGTGAGCATGTTCAGTTTGTCTCCTTCGGCATAGACATTCTCAGTACATTGCCAAACAACAACTACGGCACCAAATCAGGCACCTCTCAAAGCGCAGCTATCATGGCCGGCACCATAGCCCGAATGCTATCCGCACAACCCCACCTCACCAGAGAACAACTCAACACACATCTCCTATTGGCCGCAGATCCCATTATTCACCCCCAAAAAAACCCCTATACCGGCTATGGTATTCTCAACCCAGAGACATTGTTCAAAACACTCAACGTCATACCAGAACCCAACTTCATCACATCGGGGTGGCAAGCAGACGTGATCACCCCTACACCGCCTATCAAACATGAAGATTTTTGGGTCTCTTTAGCGCTAGCCCCTTGGCGTTTTCTAGAAGGCATTTGGCACTGGCTAATATGAAATCTTTTTTGCAGGCGTGCCGTGTAGCTACGCTACATAAACGAAACGAAAATGGTGCAGATGGCGTATGTCGCAACATCACCATTTTAGCCGTGATGCTAATCGGAATATCTCTCTCGTTAGGATGTGCCAGAACAGTCACAGACAAAAGTTCGCTACTACAAATAGACATCGAAATTGCATTACGCGCCCCCCTATCATCGGATGACTACGTGGCCATTGTATTCAATACAACCACACCACCGACAACCCCGTCAGCCTCCGTTCAAAGCTACTTTCCGCTCCCAGGACAAACCATCAAAGAAGAAGACCCGCCTATTTCAGTAGAAACCTATTACGAAGAATATTTCAACACTTGGTCAGATTACATTCTTTGTCAGGTCGGCGGACCTTCGTTTTATGCCTCTGGCAGCAGCGGATTTCCAGCAACAACAACGGACAACACCAGTATCGCCCCCAAAACAACGTTTACCGTCGTACAAAATTTTCAATCCAGTACCGCCACACTAAAGCTCAGCTTTTTTGTCGGTGAAATCGCCAATACCACAGCGGGAAGTACCCTGTATATCAACATACTCACTACCCAACGCAATCCCATAGAGTCTGGAAACAGCGGATATTTCAAAGACGTTTTGCGTAGTCCCATTGCCATTCAGCTCCGTTCTGGCCAAGAAGTATCACGTAGTCCCGAACAAGAAAGTGACATCGGAAATATAAGTATTCCCGCCGCTTCAGATATACAGGCATGTCGCGTCAGTATTTTTTAGCCGCACTATCCGGTGCGATGGTACTCCTGGCATTCCCACCATTTGGACTATCTTGGATGGCATGGCTCGGGGTGATCCCTTTGCTTTATACCCTCAGAAACAGTCCGTCGCTACGACAGAGCATAGGACTCGGATTTTCATTTGGAATCATCTTAATGGGTGGTTTTCACAGTTGGATACTCACACTTTCCCAATTCAGCTCCATATGGGCCGTAGGCGCTCTGTGGGTCATCTACAGTCTATACCTTGCCTTATTCTACGCATTATTTGGTGCTATAGCCCATTATCTCAAAAAACACAGAGGCTCTCGCTATAACTTGGGCATCGCATCCGCGTTTGTCATAACAGAAGTCTTGAGACAATCCGGCCCTATTGGCAGCCCTGGTGGCATCCTGGGCTACAGCCAAATCGCTGGCATTCTGGCACCCATGAGCAGTTGGACCGGCATCACGGGCGTGAGTTTCATCGTTGTGTTACTCGCCTCGTGTTTGCTTCAGATGCAAAAAAAACGTGTAACCAAAGATATAAAACAAACCAACCACTGGCCCTATCTAGGGCTATCTATCGTATTCGTTTTTCTTTTTCTATCGATGACCAGACAGACCCCAAAAGAAACAGGTTTTTTTATAGCAAGCAGTATCCAAGGCAATCATTCTCAACACAACAAAATCACACGTACCAATACAACCAATATTCAAAACTATTATCTACGACAAACACAGACAGCCATTGAGGCCAGTGCAAATATTATCGTATGGCCAGAAACCATCACACCCGTTCTAAACACACACAACAGACACTTTATGATGCAGCTACAACGTACACTCAAACCTGACACGGTGGTCTTTTGGGGAACACCCACATGGGAACATCCCTCTTTTCACAACAGTATCGTCATGACCACCCAAGAAAGTCCGTCATCCGAAATTTATCACAAATCCCACTTGGTTCCATTTGGTGAATATTGGCCACTCAAACAGTGGTTTCGCAAATTAGGCCTAAGCAATATCATTCCAGGTGCCGAATACAGTCCAGGACCACCCCCTGGCGATATATTTTCAAATCACTTTTCTGGATCTATTTGTTTGGAATCTGTATACGGGCATCATTTTCGACAACAGGTACAGAACGGTAGCCAGGGATTTGTCATCAGTGGCAACCACGGGTGGTATGGAAATAGTAGCGCATCCGCCAAACAGTTGGATATGATCCGGTTTCGCGCAATCGAATATGGGCGCAGTATTGTCTTTGCGACCAATTCAGGCAGTTCCGCACTCATTCTACCCAATGGTCATTTGGCTGCTGTTGCAGACGCGCATCAAAAAGCGGTTATTACAGCCCGCCTCCCGAAACAAACACACCTCACCATCTATGCCCGCTATGGAGAGTGGTTTAGCCTGTTATGTCTTATTCTGCTAGTGGGCTCACTAATGCCAATAGATAAACTACGCCGATATGAAAAAGGACAAAAAAACTAAAAGAAAAAGACCCTGTTTGGCTCTTCTTTTTCAGCACTTTCTACAGGTGCAAAAGAAGCATCGTCAGCCACATCATCATCTTCTGGCAAGATGAAAACAGCATCATACAAATTATCAAACACCTGCTGCGACAAAGGAACTGCAGCCACATCCATTAACTCTAATTTTTGGGCCATATCCAATGGCAAGAAAGATTGAATTTTCTCACGCAATTCTTCTTCAACCCGAGACAAAACGAAGGCCACCAACTGCGGACGCTGTTCACTCAATAATGCCGCAATTTGATCTGGCGAACGCAATCTTTCTTTGGGCTCTGTGTCTTCATCAGCAACAACTTCTTCAGACTCAGCATCTTCACCAAAAGACATCCCACCACCCAAACCACCGCTCATAGCAAAGGCGTTCGAAGACAGAGGCGCTTTCTTTTCTACCAGAGAACCCGTTTCACGAACCCTTGTGACCTTTTGCATAATCTCAGTCATAAGACTATTCAATACCGCAGATGACGCTTTGGGTGCCTCCTCAATGGTTTCGGTCAATAAACTTGCATGGGTTGGAGACAATAAACTCAAAACAGACTTTGAGCGATCCCCCAACATAGACAGCAACAACTGTGCTTTTTCTTTACCTGTTAACATCACAACCTCGCTACCGGCTGGGAATCAGCCAACCAGTCTTCCATAATTTGAGCCAACACTTCGGGATCTGTATCTGCCACATTCCGAACCGGCTCAAAGCGTTTTTCTTTATCCAATTCAGACTGCATAGAACCAAAATCTGTCTCTCGCGTTTTACTATCCGTACCGAGAAGCCCGGATTCAAAGTCATCTGTCTCACGTTTCTCTTTTTTAGACTTACGCGATGCTTTCATACGCAAATAGGTACGACGACCGATGAGCATCAACACGATCAACCCTATAAGCGAACCCGCCAATAGAAGCCCAGTTCGGATCACATCTCTTGCTCTGAGAGACGCTTCTAGTGCCGCTTTTTCTTCAGGGGTCATCAAGGCAAAGTCCGCACGATTAAGCAGAATCATATCGCGGCCACGCACATAGCCAATTGAAGCCGCCACCGTATTAAATATTTCACTCTTCAAATCTGCTTCAAGAAAGATATCATCCCGACTATTGTCAATGACAATACTGGTGGTCAAACGCTTCACGTCCACCACTTCACCACTCTCCAAAGGACCTAAGTCCGCAGTAATAGCAATTTTGAAAGAACCAACAGGCAATATACCAACCAATTGTTTGGTCGCTCTCGTAATCAGAGATTGCTCATATTTTTCTTTCACTTCATACCACTGCTGAATTTCATCAAAATCAGGAATAACAGGTCTGGCATTTTCAGGCGCTGGCCCAGACTCCACCAAATTTCCTGCATCCAAATCCAAAACAGGCACATCTTGCAGCGTTTGATTCGCAGCTATACGCTCAAAAATACCATCGGAAAGAACCTTACCTTCAACCATATCCACAACAGTGATATTTTCAGGCTGCAAATTTTCCACAGCACTGGAAACATATTGAATAATTGAAAAAACCACGTTATCACTCAAATCACCATCAGGGGCTTTTCTAATCATAACGGCTGCGGTCACAGGCGGTTGAGTAACAGCAAACAGCCGTTGTTCGGGCAAAACAACTTGTACACGACATGTTTCTATATCCGCCATGTTACGAACCGCATTTTCCAGCTCACCAGATAACGCACGCACAAATCGAACACGCTTATCAAACTCAGTAACACCCAACGTTTGACCGCCATCCAACAGTTGGTAGCCTTGTGCTGTTCCAAAAGGAACACCTTTGATAGCCAAACTCATTTTTGCTTCATCTATACGGGTTTCATCAACAGAAATCCCATAATTTTTTCCATTCTGCTGAATCTCAAAATCAATGTTGTCGTAGCTTAATTCACGTGTCACATCAGCCGCCTGCGATTGGGTCAACTGAGGGTAAAGCTCTATATATTTAATTTTACGCTTTTTTGAGATTAACCGAAACTTCAAAATTATAAGTC
>JAGYJO010000095.1 GCA_018402095.1 bacterium | reverse complement strand
CAGGATCCGGGGGATTGGTGGGCGCCTACGCTTCCGCCCCAGTAACAATTCCATCAGTTACCATGGTTGCTTTTGAAGGGACGTCTCTGGCCAGCGCGATGAAAAACCGCGTGGTCATAAAGATCCACGAAAAAAACGCTTTACAAACTCAAATACGGTCGCCATTTCTCCAGTGTTTTGGGTCCGATGCCTTTGATTTTTGTGAGATCATCTAGGTAGAGAAAGGGTCCGTTTTTTTCTCTGAACGCGACGATGGCGGCGGCTGTTTTTACGGACAACTTGGGGATTTGGCTGAGTGTTTTGGCACTGGCGTGGTTGATGTTTATCGCTGTGATAGGTGGTGACGTCTCTGTGCTGCTGCGTGATTTTCTGGCTTTTTTCGCGGGTACAAAAATCCGCTGTCCGTCTTTTATTTTGGCCGCCAAATTGACTTTTTCCAAGTTGGCCTGTGGTTGTGTGCCACCCGCCATGCTTAAGGCATCGACGACGCGTGTGTCTTTGGGGATGTGGTATAGGCCGGGTTGTTGGACGGCGCCGGTGATGTATACGGTGAGGGGTTCTGTTTCGATTTTTGCTGGGCTTGCGTTTGAAATGTTGAGTGGTTGTAAGGTGTTTTTGGGTAGCTGCTGTTGTTGGTAGAGATTGAAGCCTATTCCTAGGAGTAGGAGTGCGGCGATGATGGCGATGGTTTTGAGTGACATAGGGTTAATTATTTCTTTTTTTTAGAAGTATGTCTATTCTGCTGTGGCGAAGAGAGGGGAACCGGTTACCCCTTCAACAAATACAACCCTCTCCGGTATGATGGCAGACATGTTTTCAAGATTTACCGAAAAAGCGATCCAGTCCATTATGTTGGCCCAAGAAGAGGCCAAGAAATTTCACCACAGTTATGTGGGTACCGAGCATATTCTGCTGGGTATTATTGGGGAAGGAGATAACGTTGTATTAAAGGGGCTTCACGCCTTGGGATTTTCATCTGATCAGGTAAGAGACGCGATTGAGGAGCGTTTGGAGTATGGTGGCGCTGTTTCCGAGAGCGGCAATATTCCGTTTACCCAACAGGCGAAGCAGGTTTTGACGTTTGCATGGGACGAAGCCCGTAAGTTGGGTCACAATTACGTCAATGTGGAACACTTGTTTTTAGCAACGTTTAGAGATCCTGCCAGCATCGCTGCGCGTGTATTGAATGATGTTGGTTTGAACCCCACAGCTTTCAAAGAAGAGTTGTTGAAGTTGTTAGGAAATAAGCTGGCCACTGCTGCTAGCAAAACACAACCTATGGTGTCTACCCCAACGTTGGATCTCTATGGTAGAGATTTGACGTCTTTGGCTGCTGAAGGACACTTGGATCCTGTGGTTGGCCGTCAAAAAGAAATTGAACGTATTATTCAAATTATTTGCCGCCGTACCAAAAACAATCCTGTTTTAACGGGGGAACCTGGTGTGGGCAAAACGGCAATCGTGGAATGTCTCGCGCAAAAAATTGTGTGTGGGGATGTTCCGGATCGTTTGAAAGACAAACGTGTGGTGACCTTGGATTTGGGACTCCTTGTCGCGGGTACCAAATACCGTGGTGAGTTTGAAGACCGTGTCAAAAAAGTCATGGAAGAAGTTCGCAAAGCCCAAAATGTGATTTTGTTTATCGATGAGTTGCATACCATTATTGGTACGGGTGGTTCAGAGGGGTCTCTCGATGCGGCAAACCTCTTCAAACCAGCCTTGTCCCGTGGTGAGTTGCAATGTATTGGTGCCACCACATTGGATGAGTATCGCAAACATATTGAAGGCGATGGCGCGTTAGAGCGTCGTTTTCAATCGGTTTTGGTAGAAGAACCATCGCCTGAGCAAGCTGTTCAGATTTTGAAAGGCATCAAGCGTCAGTACGAAATCTTTCACAATGTGACGATTACGGACTTGGCGATCGAAGATGCGGTGCAGTTGGCCACGCGGTATATTACCGAACGCTTTTTGCCGGATAAAGCGGTTGATTTGATCGACGAAGCGGCCTCCCGTGTCATGCTACAAGCGTCCAATGTTTCGGATGACTTGAAAGAGTTGGTCAAAGAAAAAGAAGAGCTACAGCGCCAAAAAGAACCGGCCGCTACAAACAAAGACATGGTGGCGTTGGCGACCATTGATGTGGCGGAAAAAGCACTGGAAGAAAAAGTAGCGACTTTCCCAGAAGAAGAGCAAAAGAAAATTGCCCGTGTGGTGGATGACGTGGCGATTGCCCACGTGGTTGCGGCTTGGACGGGTGTGCCTATTTTGCAGATCACACAAGAAGAGTCCTTGCGTCTTTTGGAAATGGAAAAAACACTTGAGACGCGTATCATTGGTCAAAATGACGCGGTGAAAGCCTTGGTTCGTGCGGTGAAGCGTGCCAAAGTGGGATTGAAAGATCCGAAGCGTCCCTCAGGATCCTTCCTGTTTCTTGGGCCGACCGGGGTTGGAAAATCCGAACTGGCCAAAACCTTGGCGGAATACCTCTTCGGTAGCCGTGATGCCTTGGTGCGTGTGGACATGTCTGAGTACATGGAAAAACACACGGTCTCTCGTTTGATTGGTTCTCCTCCAGGCTATGTGGGCTTTAATGATGGGGGGCAATTGACGGAGCCTGTTCGTCGTCGTCCGTATTCTGTGGTGTTGTTTGATGAATTGGAAAAAGCCAGTCCTGATGTGGTGAACCTGCTGTTGCAAGTGTTGGATGATGGTCGTTTGACGGATTCAACGGGTAAAACGGTGAACTTCAAAAACACATTTATTATCATGACGTCGAACGTAGGTAGTAAATACATCGAAAAAGAAACGTCGTTTGGTTTTGTAGATCCAGCGCGCGTCGAGTCGACCAAGATGGAAACGATCAAGGCAAGATTAAATGACGAACTTCGCAAAGAATTCCGTCCTGAATTTTTGAATCGGATTGATGATATCGTGGTTTTCAAATCATTGAACAAAGAAAATATCCGTGAAATTGTGGATATTATGTTGGGTGACGTTCAGAAGCGTTTGCAAGACAAAGCGATTTACGTCACAGCTGACAAAAAAGTCAAAGATTTTCTTGCTGAAAAAGGCTTTGATCAACGACATGGTGCTAGACCACTTCGTCGTGCGATCCAGGAATTTTTCGAAGACAAATTGGCGGATCAACTGTTGCTGAAAAATTTGAGATCAAACCTCAAGGTCAAAGCAACAATGCGTAAAAATGAAATTGCTTTTTCAATCACACAAATGGATGAGAAATCAGCTTTGGCTGCTGTTGCGGCTGCGAAAAAAGCACCG
This sequence comes from bacterium, assembly GCA_018402095.1. GTDB lineage: Bacteria > Margulisbacteria > Marinamargulisbacteria > SXXA01 > SXXA01 > M30B43. Next base: position 2,584 of record JAGYJO010000095.1, on the reverse strand, counting down.
CAACTGGTGACCAGTGGGGCCTAAAACGGCATTTGTTTGTTCGGCTTGCCAGGCGACTTCGCCTCGGTGGGCCGGACAATGTTCCGATTGTGGTGCGTGGAATACCCTTGAAGAGGCGATTGTTGATCGCAAGCAAAAGGGTGCCGTCATGCAGCACGTTCCCAATTTGCGTCCCTTGTGTGAGGTAGAAGTCACACCTGATTTGCGGTTCTCATCAGGTCTGTTTGAGTTTGACCGTGTGTTGGGCGGGGGATTGGTCGAAGGCGGCGTGGTCTTGCTGGGCGGGGAGCCTGGTATTGGCAAATCGACTTTGAGTTTACAGTTGTCTTTGGCCTTGGCAGTGGACAAACCTGTACTCTATGTGACGGCAGAAGAGTCTGAAAAACAGCTTTTTTTACGTGCCCAACGGCTGGGTCTGATTCCAGCGTCCCTCTATATTTTATCTGAATCGAATATTCATGTGGTCTTGCAGGCGATTCATACCTTGAAGCCCAAGATTGTGATTCTGGATTCTATTCAAGTCGTGATGGATCCAGAGATTCCTTCCGTCGCCGGTAGTGTGAATCAGGTTCGGCATTGTGCGGCTATTCTCATCAATGCCCTAAAGCAGGTGGGTGCGTCTGGTATTTTTATCGGACATATTACCAAAGAAGGTCAGCTGGCAGGACCCAAAGTCTTGGAGCATTTGGTGGATGTGATTCTCTACCTTGAGGGTGAACGTCAGCAGCAATACCGTATTTTGAGATGTTTCAAAAATAGGTTTCATCATACCCAAGATATTGGTGTGTTTGAAATGTGTGAGACAGGTTTGGTGGGGATCAAAAATCCGTCCGCTATTTTTATGGATGAAACCAGTATGGGTGTTCCCGGGGCAGTGATTGTCGCGACACGTGAAGGATCCCGTGTGTTTCTCGTGGAAGTACAGGCGTTGGTGGTGGATTCTGGCTATGGTATGGCCAAACGGACTTTTTTGGGGGTAGATCCCAATCGTGCCAATTTGATGATTGCCGCTATGGAAAAAATAGCTGGGGTTCGGTTGAGTACCAAGGATGTGATTCTCAATATCGTAGGCGGTTTTCGAGCCTCGGAACCTGCTGTTGATTTGGGTATTGTGTATGCTATTTTATCCTCCACTTATGATGTTGCCTTGCCAAAAGGGTTTGCTGTGTATGGTGAAGTTGGGCTTACGGGAGAGATTCGTGGTGCCCCACAATCGGCTTTGCGATTGCAAGAATTGATGAAAATGGGGTTTTCTGGGTGTATTTTGCCCAAAAAAGATGAAGAGGGTTTGCCTGGTGCAGGAGAGTTTAAGCGTTGGGCCGTGGGTTCTTTAAAAGACGCTATCACGCTTTTTTCGAAATTCAAGTAGAATACATGATATGTCAACATCAACTCTAAAAACCATTATCGAAAAACTCCGGGTAGAAGAAACCCGTTGGGATGCTATTTTGGATCTCAAAGTGCTGGAAATGCCCAAAATGGTCACGGCCTTGCTGCCTTATTTGGCGGATCCGGAATGGGTGATTCGTTGGTGTATCGCTGAAAAACTAGGAGACCTGAAAGATGCCACCGCTGTGAAGTGGTTGTGCCAGTTACTCAAAGATGATGACTATCACGTGCGTAAAAATGCGGTGAAAGCTTTGTTGCGTTTTGGTCCTGAAATATCCGATCGCCTTGTCGAGTATTTGCCGCATCCCAATATTTTTGTGCGCAGGCATGTGTATGCGATTATTCTCCACTTTGGACGATATGCGGTGCCTTATTTAGAAGCGCAAGTGACCCACGCCAAGGACTGGTTTGTGTTGCATCGCATTATCCATACGCTCTATGCCTTGGGTGGCATTCAGGCCGAGGTGGCACTGTGTCATGGACTCAAACACAAAGACCATCAAAAAGAAATTATATTACTACTGGGAAGCATGCGTTGTGAAAAAGCGGTTCCTGCGATGATCAAGCTCTACAAAGAAGCCAAATTAAGACGCTGTATTTTGGCCGCCATTGCACAGATAGGGTATAAAACTGCAGTGCCGACGATTATTGGGGGGTTGGCCAATGGGACGCCTGCGGTTAAAGCGCATGCGGAGCTGATGATTCTCAAAATTGGCCCTGCGTGTTTGCCGCATTTGTTGAAAGCGATGTTGGTGGATGGGATGCCTTATGCCAAGCTCTTGGCCTTGGTAGAAAAAATCGGTCCAGAGCCGGCCTTGCCTGCCATTTATCGTTTGGCGGAACGTAATGATGTTTTTAAGGAACGGACAAAAGCGTTTCGGAAAGCCCATCCTTTACCAAATACCAACAAACGATTGGGTGGTTTTATTAACTTTCTAGGAGATATCGGCGATGCCCTCTTGCGCTAAGGTGTTTCAACGGCGCTATTTATCCCTGTCCTCGACGGGATCGCAAGGGTGAGCGACGCAGTCGTGAGCCTCGCGAAAGGAGGCACCCCCCGTCACCTTCGGTGCCACCCCCCTGGTAGGGGGGCAATGCCTGCGGCCTGGCGAAGCCGGTTCTGCGGTATTTCTGGACAAGGGGGCACGTGCTCCGGCGCGCGCCCTCCGGATCGACGGGGCCTTTTCTGTTGTGT
>JAGYJO010000094.1 GCA_018402095.1 bacterium | reverse complement strand
TTTTCAAACAATGTGTAGGTGGGAAATAGAAGGGGAGTTTCTCTGCTAACAATTCGAAAGCAAATGTATTCAGCGTGTCTCCCGCCAGAATAGCCGTGGCTTCCCCAAAAGCAATATGACAAGTCGGCAGACCGCGACGCAAACTGTCATTGTCCATAGCCGGTAAATCATCATGAATAAGTGAATATGCGTGAATCATCTCAATCGCCGCCGCCAAAGGAATGATTTTGCTGACATCCGAATCCAAAAGTAAGTGGGCTAAAATTGTCAAAATAGGGCGAATGCGTTTTCCACCTGCACGTACAGCATGTTGCATACTCGCCGTTAGTTCTGACCGTGCATCGGCACATGGAAATTCAAGATTTTTGAGAATATAGTCATCGATACAGGCACGCACATCTGTGGAAAAAACCTTTAAATCATCGATACGTAATGCTGAACTATCTGCAGCGTAAATCAGCGTCATGCCGACATACTGACACGACACGTGTCTATTTCTAGTTTGGCCTCTGCGAGGCGAGCCAAAACCCCATTCGCTTTGAGAACTGCTTTGTTGTACGCCTTGAGGCTATCATCAAGAGACTTTGCATCTTGCAAGGTGTCCACCAATGACTCCAAGTCTTTTATTTCTTTTTCCAGGCTAATTTTAGGCATTATGACTCCAAATGTACCTGTTTTTTGATACTATTGTCTAGTAGTCGAGCACAAAATACTTAACCGTCTTTTAAATGGTTGCAACCATTTAAAAGACGGCGATCAAACATAGATTCCCTAGGAAAGGGAGATCCCTAAAACACTCAAAACCTCATCCGTATCACGACTTAACGACTTACCACCCAACGCATTACGAAGAGCAGTCTTCGCCAAAGATTGATGCTCCGGCGTTAGTTTTGGTAGAACTTGAAAACGCTTGGCCAAACGAGACGCCGTCTGCGGATTAATCGCATCCAACTGCGCCAATATGTCGGCCATAAGACGATAACCATCACCTGTATCATGGTGAAAGTAGGGAAGGTTATACGAAAAAACACCAATCAAGGATCTTACAAAATTTGGGTTTGAAATATCCATACGGGGATGGGTCAATAATTTTTTGACTTGGTCAATCAGACCATCATGCTCAGCATTGGCTTGTACGGAAAACCATTTCTGCATAACCAAATCATTATCGGTCCACTCCGCCTCAAAAGACGCTAGCGCTGCAGTTGTTTCTGGGCTCGGCTGATGACAAAGCAGAGACAATGTCCCTATTTTTTCTGTCATCGTCGTTGCTTTGAGAAAAATCTGATAAATCAAATCAAGATAATCACAACCAGCCAAACGTAAATACCCCAAACAAAGCAAGCGAAGTGACCTAGGGCCCACATCTTTTGGATCCCATGTATCACAAACTATATCTTGTACGGCGAAACGATGTAGCAAAGGGGCATGTGTCTGAGCAATTTCAGCCATGACGCCTTTCCTAGCTGCAGCAATGGCTGCAAAATCGCTACGTTTCAAAACATCTGCGATGCGTGAAACGGTTGGGAATTTCAACGTTTCAGCGACATACTCTGGGTCTTTTTTTCCAGATTCCAAAACACGACCAAAACTCAGAAGAAAATCCACAGACAAACGAACCGTATTATCTAAAAGTTGTGTCTGAACCGCCGCAATCATCAGGGTTTCGGCTGCCTCAAACCGATTAAAGCTATCGGGATCATTTCCCATAATAATAGCCAATGCCGCGGGACTGTAGTCATAGCGAACAATAACCGGCGCACTAAAACCACGAAAAAGCGAAGGAATGGGTTTTTCAGCAACCTGCGTAAAAACAAAGGAAGCCACAGATTCCCGAAAAGATAACAAAACCTCATCCGTACGCAAGCCATCATAACCAAACGAAAGAGACTGACCCGATGCACCCAACAACCCCAAACGAAGCGGCATCAGCAAAGGAACCGCCGTTTCTAGAGGCTGCTCTTGGCGAACCGTCAGCGTATAGATTTGTGTCGATGCATCGTAATGATCTGACACATGACAAGTCGGCGTACCTGATTGGTGATACCATTCTGAAAAATGATTCAAATCCAAATCAGTATACGGTCTAAAGGCGTCAATAAAGTCTTCGGTCGTCGCCGCAGACCCATCATGAGATTGCAGGTAGCTAGACACCCCTTTTTGAAACGTTTCTTCACCAAAAAAGGTATGTAGCATACGAATAATTTCAGCACCCTTATTGTAAACAGTTGCAGTATAAAAATTATTTATTTCTTTATAACGATCTGGCTGAATAGGATGCGCCAGCGGACTGGCATCTTCCGCAAACTGGTGCTCTCTCAAATAGCGAATATCTTGAATCCGTTTGACCGCGCGCGAGTGTAAATCCAGGTAAACTCCCCGTCTCTAAACACCGTCAGGCACTTCTTTGAGGGTCAACTGAAACCAGTCGCGACAGGTCACCCGGTTACCTGTCCAATTGTGAAAATACTCATGACCAATGACCGCTTCGATATGAATATAATCATGATCCGTCGCTGACGCTTTGTCGGCCAACACATACTTGGCATTAAACAAGTTCAAGCCTTTGTTTTCCATCGCACCCATATTAAAAGCCTGGGCCGCTACGATCATATAAATATCAAGGTCATAATCCAGGCCAAAACGTTGCTCGTCCCAAATCATCGAACGTCGCAAACTTTCAAGCGCAAAATGAGCTTGATCGGCATACCCACGGTCCACCAAAATCTGTAGCAACACCTTCCGTTTTTCCTTGGCTGTCGTGTGATATCCTTCGACAATATCAAAGTCGCCGGCTACGAGAGCAAAGAGATAACTGGGCTTTGGAAATGGATCTTCCCAAACAACGTAGTGACGGTTGTCTTCCAAATCACCAAACGCTTTTTTATTCCCATTGGACAAGAGAACAGGGTACTGGGTTTTGTCAGCTTCAATACGCACAAAAAACTTACTCAAGTTATCCGGTCTATCTATAAAATAAGTAATTTTCCTAAACCCTTCAGGTTCATTTTGGGTACACAGCATTTGACCAGATCGATAGAGACCCTCAAGTGCTTTGTTGTCTTCTGGCGAAATACGCACTTTTGTTGTGAGTATAAAATCATCAGGAACAGATATAATTTCAAGGTGTGTATCTGTTTTAATATAGTCTTTGGACTCCAAGAGCTTCTCATCTATTAGAAGGGAAAGAAGCTCTAAATTTTCACCATCCAGTCGTAATGAACCATTCAGTTCAGACAACGGATTTCGTTTAAGATGCAAAACAGCGCTTACCGTTGTTTGTTCTGAAATATCAAAAAGAAGATCTGCCGTCACGATTGTAAACGGGTGTGGGGTATAATCCTGTCTATAAATCCATTCGTTACTACTCACTCAAAGACTCCTTTTTTAGCTTTTCTTTGGCTATCGCCGCTACTTTTCCCAGATAAAAATAAAGCACCGTGAACAACACGATATGCACAACAACAATACAGCCTACAAATTTCAAGACAGTTAAAAGAGAAAATCCAAACATAATGAGTTCCATTATACGGTTTACTCTTCTAGAATCGCAAACAGAGGTACAAAAAAAGGGAGCGCGGCATAAACCACGCTCCCTCATATAAAAAGAAGAACAGATGTCCTTCAATAACAATCTCACAAGAGCTTCCCCCCCCGGGAGTCTTGCCCCCTCGGTATGCCCGAATCCCATTTTTTTCAAACATACAAATTATTTATTGGCACATGTTTGGGGCAAAAAGTATGATAGCGTCCATCTATGATAGGAGTTACACAGTGACACAATTCGAAACAATGGGGATTTCACCCTCAATTTTACAAGCGATAACCGAACTCGGCTATGCAGCCCCGAGTTCGATTCAAGCCCAAACCATTCCAGAGATTATCAATGGAAAGGATGCATTGGTACAAACAGATGTCAGCCAAACCCTTAGCTTTGCCATCTCACTGATACAAAAATCAGACACAGAGGTAAGAGGAGTTCAAGGCCTTGTCATCACACATAGCCCAGAAAGATGTACGGCCATTACAGACGAAATCAAACGTTTGGCAAAAGAAAATCCCGAGATCCGTGTTGTAGCTGTGTCTGGCGGACAACCTATTGATAAGCAAATCCCAGACCTACGTGAGGTCCCACATATTGTGGTTGGGACCCCAGCACGGCTACTAGAACACCTCGACCGTGGCACAATCAGGCTTTACCACATACGCCTATCCATACTCGACAATGCCGATGACTTGGTAGGGATGGGCTTCCAGGATGAAATAGAAGATATTCTGGACCAAATCCCTTCAGGACGTCAGATGGCTATTTTCGCTAAAACAATGCCACCAAAAGTCATCAGCATGGCAAATGAATATCTCAAAACGCCTTTATGGGTTGATGTTCAACCGATAGAAGAGCCCGTGGTACCAGAAAAAGTAATACCCGAAACAACGACTACAGATACCGCAGATGACAAAATAGAGACCTTGATCAAAACACTCAAAACAACGATTGAAGAGGGCGGCTTGGATACCTATTCAGAGATGCTTGATCGTATTTCAGAAACACTCAACCCACGTGTGATGACGACAGCCTTATTGAAACTTTATTTCGGCAACAGACCCAGTATCAACCCAGTGGGCGCAAACACTATATTGGAGACAAGCACCTTGTCATTCACACGTGAAGACCTGGATCAAGCGTCTATTCGCCCTGGGAAAGTACGTCTAATGCTCAATGTAGGTAGACGTGATGGCGTATCTGTCAAAGAAGTCCTCAGTTTGTTTGCAGCAGAAACAGGTCTCACATCCTACTTTTTAGGAGACATCGTTTTGGGCGATACCGCTACCTATGTGGATATCCCAGAGGATAAAATAGCCGTTGTTTTTCAAGGTTTAAACGGCATTTTGCACAATGAAACGCCATTGGCCGTCAGATTGGTACACAAAATCCGTGACGCGGCACAATTGCAGCGGGACATGGCTGAACAACGTAGCAGACGGCCAGACACAAAACGTTTTGAAGGTGGCGATCGCAGACCGCAAAAAAACAGACGTCCACAACACAATAATCACCAACGCCAACCTAAAAACGCCGACCATCAAGCACCAAAGGTAGACACAAGCAGTACACCTATTGCCGCAGACGCAACGCAGCTGCCACCCAGAGACAGAAAACCAAGAGAGCGCCAACAGCGCTCCGAGAACTATAGAAAACCAACATCTGGATTACCCCCATATTTCCCAGCATCCTCCTCAGGATTGGGCACTTCAAGGCATTTTGACTCATGACAACACTATTAGACGGCAAAATCGTTTCAGATAAAATTTTAAGCGAACTCAAAGTAGAGATTGCCACAGCTTTAGAGACAACAGGAAAAGATCCTGGACTTGCAGTTATTTTGGTAGGTGACAATCCCGCATCCAAAACCTATGTAAAAGCAAAAAAGAAAGCATGTCATGATATCGGCATCATGTCTTTTGAATACAAGCTAGATGAAAAAGAAGGTCAAGCCGTATTGGAAAAACTCATTGATCACCTCAATGAAGATACAGAGGTTCATGGGATTCTTTTGCAACTGCCTTTACCCAAAGGATTTGACGAACAAGCACTACTCGAACGTATTCATCCCGATAAAGATGTAGATGGCTTTCACCCGTTCAATATGGGACGCTTGGCTATTGGGCTGCCAGCGCTTCAACCATGTACACCGGCAGGTATTATGAAGCTATTGGAACATTACAAAGTCACGACAGAAGGAAAACATGTCGTTGTCGTTGGCCGAAGTAACATTGTTGGTAAACCCATTGGGTTGATGTTGGTACAAAACGGAAAACATGCCAATGCAACCGTGACTATTTGTCACTCCAAAACACCGGATATTGGCGCCATTACCCGACAAGCAGATATTCT
>JAGYJO010000093.1 GCA_018402095.1 bacterium | reverse complement strand
GACGAAAAACATCTTCGTGTGTTTGGTGCTGGATCAAACGCTGGAACCGCAAACGAACGGCCTCTTTTGAAGCCTGATCTGACTTTGTTTTATTCCCAAGAGCCTGGGGTAGCGACACTTTGGCATCAAGCCGGACGTGAGACAAAACACCCGCAACAACAGCAATCCTCAATACATCTGCACGCTCCCACGATGTCCCTTTGAGACGCTTCCTCAGCGTGTGAAAGGCCTGGCTATTGAGCACAATATCGTCCACTGTCTTGCAACGACGCAACTCAGCACTGTCTCCCGAATCAAAGGGATTTCTTGGACGATTTCTGAGGGACCGTGGTTTGCGTGCATCATTGAGATCTCTCCACCAGTTGGCCACGATGGCCTCAGGCTCAGATCTTTGGACTTTTGGGGAAACCGTTGTATCTACCGCCGTTTCGGTCATAATGAGGCCTCCTTTTTCTTATTCTTTTTTACACCTGCTTTAGATTCTATCGGAATATGCAGGGCATTTAATATAGTCTTTTTACGATTATACCCTCGCAAATTCTGCCTGGACCTCACAATTTTCTCTGTATCTTCGAAGGTAATATCAGAAGTCATCACCGCCTTGTCAAAAATCTCTTCCGTTTTTTTGCAAATAACCCCATGCCACTCTTTTCTCAGATCATCGGCCTGATCAGCCGGAACACTGTTGACACGTGTATGAATGTCATTCACCAAACGGTAAAACGCCATCTCCGTCTCCTGCCAAAACGCGGTCACCACAAAGCTCAAATCCCCGCGTTCTACCTTCCATGCATTTCTCACGCAGCTCCGCAGGTTGGACGCCACTTCCTCGGTGGCCGAGAGGATATCCGTGACGATACTTTGCAGCGCCTTTGTTTTATCGCCACTTTCATCTTCCGCAAAGACAAACAGCGGCATCACCGCTTCTTGCCAGCCTCTTGCTTTCGCATTGTCCATATCATAGCCAAAGGCCCAAAGAGAGACACCGTATCCGGCTCGAACACGTCTATACAGAGACACAATTTTAGCCGTTTCAATGCCGTTCTTGGGACCTCCATTCCCCAATGTCCACCCCAAAAAATGGCGGTAACTCATACCACCCGGCTGAGGGTGTATGGGCAACCAGTCTCCTTTTGACTGGTAATGCGGACTCAGTGGATGCCGCCAGCCCACATAGTTCGCCCCATAGTTTTTGGTCACATACCCAGCCACACAAGCCGTTTCTGCAAACGAAATCCCACAACGCGCCTGAACCACAGGGAATTGGAGACGAACACGACTGGGCATTGCCCAATACACCTGCCGCCAATCACAATCTACGGGCATCGTCGTCTCTGTACGTCCGCCTTTTTCGCTGGTCCGTGTCGAATACATCCATGGGAAAATATGATTCTCTTCACAATCATCTGCATCTTTGGCCGTTGTGGTGAGATTCCCCAAAACCTCCTCGGACATGACGTTCAACCATAGCAATTGCCAAAGGGTAGGCTCTTCCAGATCTTTATCTTTAGGAATGACCAGCGTTGTCCAGCCTGGCCCACCCCCACGCAGGGACGTCCTGTAGCCAGCCCCCAGCCGGCGCATTGAGCTGCAAGGTGTACAACGCCATCGTCATAGGACAGCGACATATGAGAGACCGTTCCGCGCGTTTAAAAGGAGTCTTTGTTGTCTTTTGGCGATTTTTTCGCCAGGCTCATCTATCAATAGCGAAGAAATGACACCGGGAGCAATCTTGTCCAATGTCGGATCAATATCTGCATAAAGCGCGGCCCGTCCCATCCAAATTAAAGACATAGCGATACTTATCCAGCTGCTGCCAAGACATCCCTTGCGGCGGACTCTTTGCGCAATTCTCGCCACGGTCGCTCCGTTCCAGCATATATGCCGTTTGCAACAGTGCGATCAAAAACTGCACCACTGCACCCTGAAAATCAGGACGCGGAATAGAGAGGACTAATGGGGTCTTCTGTTTTTTGACTATCTGCCAGGGAGAACAATGTCGGCCTTGCCTTTAATCTGATAGGAATCCAGGGATCTATTGAGGTTCATAAGAGCTCTGATCTTGCTTATGCATCACAATTGTATGACTGAAACAGGTTTGAATTCGTAATACAATGTTAGGTATAATGGGGACTATAAAGTAACAAGACCTCGTTCGTGGGGCTCCGCAAGGGTTCCTCTGACTACAAGCGGGTATTTATTCTCTATACAAAAGACTTCCTCTCTGATTATCCCTTCGATAATTCTTCGGTAACTAAATTTCCTTTTTCGTGATCTCCAAATATGGCCCAACTGTGCAATCCACCGCCTGCAGGCGCACTACTTTGGGCTGTTGTAACAGAAACTGATATATTTTCTTGTTTTCTAAAGATGGCTCCCAGTTCTGATTACAGATGTTGTGTAACTATCTAGCCCCCGCAAATACCTGAGGGACTGATTGAGGGTGTGTTGATAGTGGATAAGATATTGAGGCGTTGCTTTTTAGCGGTTTCAACCGTAGAGCAATATAGCATGACGCTGGGCCCCTCTCCGACTTCTAAAGCCACCCGATATTTTTTGTAACCTTATTGTATCTGAATGGCCCGTTCAGGCCTGTTGTTGCATGGGAAAGGAATGTTTGGGTCTGACATAAAAAGCAAAATAGAATCCTGAGTGTTTTGATGATCCACTTTTAGAAGTTTTCAGTGTGTATTCTTAATTCCCGTTTTTGACTAAAAACTCATAGCTTCAGTTTTGATGATATTCTGAATCACAGACGTTCAGATCCTGGGGGCTAATCCCTCTGAAAGATGTGATCCACGGGCTTTTGGGATGCCAATAAAAAGCGGCATTCAACGCACTGGGCCCACGTTTACATGTCTTTACCAAAAACCTGAGATCTCGTTGTATGTGGGGTGGCATTGCCCGATGGCCGGACTGCAGCAGTATTGTTACGCAGACCAGCAGTCGTGGCGCAGGAATTGCCTTGATAATCTTCACCAAAACAGGTTTTGACAACGTGTATACTGACGTTGGTCGTGCCATCAATGGCTCCCAGATCACTTTGCCATGTCGTGCCCACTATCGTTTTCCCTCAACCTTGACAGCCTGTTTCATCTAGTCCAACCACCCACCCTGCTTTATCAAGGTCATAATCTGATGATAAACCAGCATCGCTTTTTTGTTGCTGTTTCCTCCAAGGGCGTTCTCAATGCTGCGTTTGCAGATCTGTATGCAAACAATCGTTCATCAATTGTGTCAGGCGGGCGCCGGGCGGAACGTGAGCAACATGAGGTATACCAGGAATGACTTGAGTCGTTGTTGCCAAGAGTTGTAGGTGGGCGTGATACGGTCTGACAGCCCACATCATCATGACCACTGACAGGTGATTCCATTTTTTGATATTCTGTGACATATGCTTTTATGGTGGAATATCGATTTCTTGACGCGTGTCTCCGCATTCAGATTGCGTGATATCAGCCCGGCACCACAGCCCGAGCATTGATCTGCGGCTGACGCCCGACCACTTCATCCTGGGGGTTCTTGCTGACGTGTTTTCCCCGGATGCCCGGCTTCGCCCCGCCAGGCCGTTTCCGCTTTTCTTGCGCAAAGACTGGTTTCGCTTTGCCTTATTCGGATCTTCTTGGGGGCTTTGAGCTCGTCTCACTATCTTTCTAGGCGAGCTATTAAACAACCTCAGAGCTCGGATCTGTCCCTGTTGGGTTTTGATTTATTCTTGTTGCATTCTAATCTGTTCTTGCTGCAGTTTAATCTGCTTGTCTTGCAACAAGATGATCTCTATGAGTTGGTTTTTGCTGAGCTTCTTCAGTTCCTTCTTTACTAATTCCATACCTACATTATAGCAAACCCACTTTTGAACACCCCTTTCAGTTGAGTGTAACCCGCCTATTTTAAGACCCTTTTAGCCACATACCTCTTTTTATTTGAAAAAAACTCTTTTTGTAGCCAAATGATCACCTATTACCACATTTTATTTGCTGAACAAAGCTACCTGAAATTGCCTCTTGACACGAGGTTTTCTGATACCGCTTTTGCACTCAGGTAGAGCTAGATAGTTACATAAAGCCCAAGATCATTTGTCTTTTTGCCCAAAAACATAGTACCGAATGGGGTTACTCAGACTGACGAGAATTCAGACTCCCATCACCCCAGGCATAGTCATTTTCATGCCAGTCTTTTGATTGATAATCACCTCTGTCGCCAAACTTTGTGCCACATAACCACCCAATATCATTGGTCTCAGTTTTTCATTTCGACGATCTGGGTCACTCTCGTTAAAACCAACCTCTACACCCTGAAAATAAAACCACGAATCTCTCCTCCCAACGCAATCGCCGTCGCCACCTAATGCCCCCACTTCGTGAAACACCGTCCCTGACGCAAAACCAGCGGCAAACATCCCCACCTTGGCAAGGTCTAGTGCACACACCGAGGTCCCCAACCCTATCCACACCAAACAGCCCAAACACATTAATTTTAAAATTCTCATCGCAATCTCCTTTTGTCTAAATGTCATATCAGCCTAATCGTCATTTGACTCCCAAATACGGTTGTTTGAACCCATCGGGCTTTCTGTGTAAGCGGAGAAATGGCAATCATAATATAGGGCTTCACATCCCCAGACCCACCTTCAAGGGTGTAGCGATAGGACAACAGAGTCTCATTGTTAGACACAATTTCAGAAGTCGGTTCTCCCAAGTGCTGCACAATCTTACTGCGATCAGGAATCCATTCCTCAGGAAACGGGGATTTATCTCCCTCTAGACCTCTATCGGCAACATCAACACGCGCATTCCCCACTCTTTCCAGGAGTTGTGGCACAAAATCCGGATGAAATATCGCTGAAAATTGACTGGGATAAAAAGCCCTTGTCAGTTGTTTTTCGGCATTAAATTCCAAAGCAATGGTTAAGACCGATGGTTGGGTATCTGATCGCGGGGAGTCCTTTTTCATAATAAACGCCCATGTCGTTACCCCTTCAGTTGTTTTGACCACACTTGGAGACACCCCGTCGGACAACAACAAAATATCATCAGGGATAAGCAAGGGATGTAGACACCGCACGCCTGGCTTGGTGGGCGATTTGATAAAAACAAAGTATTTGGAAAAATTCTGAAATTGGCTTTTGAATTGCAACAATCGCATATATTTACAGCCCGACAGACTGACGACACACAAAAGTCCTAAAACAATCACCCCTATCCGCTTTTTCATGCGACGATATCCCCATTTCCTACACCAGGTGTTTTTAATGTCAAAACCTTACTAACCCCCTGAGTTAACGACTCATCATGCGTGACCAGCAACAATGTCTTGCCCTCCTTGGCCAAAACAAGACTCTGGTGCAAGCGTACTTTTGCCTCCCCATCCAAATTGTTCGACGGTTCATCCAAGACAATGATCTGAGGGTCTGTCAAAAGCGCTCTGGCAATAGCCACACGCTGACGCTCACCTCCAGACAATGTCGCGCCCTTTTCTCCTATTACGGTCTCAAATCCAGACGCCAAACGCTGCACCAAGTCAGCGACGCCAGACAAACGACAGACCTTTTCCCAGCAGACATCCGTCACAGATCTCCCCATCAGAATATTGTCTTTCAAGGTTCCCTGAAACAAAAATACCGTCTGTGGCACAAACCCAACCACATGCCGCAAGCAACGATCCGGGATGGTCGCAATGTCCTGACCATCGAGTAAAATACGGCCATGCTGTGGCTGCAAGAGCTTCACCAACAAAGATATCAAGGTTGTTTTACCAACCCCACTGGCGCCCAAAATCGCCAAAGACTCCCCGGGCGCTACTTCAAAATTAATATCCTGTAAAAGCGCATGGTGGTCTGAATACCCAAACCCGATATTTTCAAAGCGAATATGCCCCCGAAAGTCAGACATTTCCGAATAGGGAGAATTCACACC
>JAGYJO010000092.1 GCA_018402095.1 bacterium | reverse complement strand
GGCTGATTAGTCAGCCGGCATAATCCGAATAGCCTCAACATGCCGCAATGCGCTTAATGCTTTGCCAACAGCCGGTGGAAAATCTACCCATTCCCCCGCTATACGCGCCACAACACGGTCTCCAGGTCGAATATAATCCATAAAGAGCGGACCACGTCCCTCCAACCAATCGTCATTCGCCAAAGCACCTACCACCATATACGCAGGCGAGCTATGTACATACGCGAGATTGGGCTCTTTGCTGTGAAAATAAGGTACAATTTGAACGCCACCCTGCTCCCCCACCGGAGAAGTAGAGATATCAACAACACCAGGATGATTCGCTCTTATTTTACCCACACCCTGAAACAACGTCCCCAAAAACCGTCCCGACCCCCCAAAAGGCTGTAATACTTTGGCAATTGGCACGGGTATGCCATTGGCTGTTGCAAACAAAACCTGTCCATTTTTGACATTTTCAATTTCAATCATCCACTGCGCATCTGGTGCAACTTTGGCAACAAAACCCAAGACATCGCCAACTTCAGGCACACGATCTTCAGGCCAAGGTTGCCAATTTTCAGCCTGCACCAAATAAAGAGGATCCCCCAAACGAAAGCCCCAACGGCCACTAAACAAGTCCGTACCACCAGGCATATCGAGAAAAATACTAGAAGGATTATCTCTATAAGATGTCTGAAACCCCTTGGGGTCGTAGAGTTCTTCTGGCAAAATAGAAAAAATACGGGCATGTTTACCCGGATGCGCGACTTTGACATGAATAGCGTTCACAGCTGTGGCCACAACGCCACCAACATAGCCCCAATCCGATGCAGTGAATTCGGCATCATGAATATCTCTTAACGCCGAAATAGGTGCACGAACCGTCCCTATGAAATGCCATGTACGCCCTTTATCCATACTCACTTGGACGTGACCCAAAACTTTGTTTTCGATAGACACACGAAAAGATTCAGATCGGTCCAACATCGCTATAGACACCTGTGGTGCAACCAGTACAGGCGCAGGATTTCCACCCCAAACACAGGATACAAAAGAAATAGAGATAATAAAAACAATCCATTTAAACAGCATTCAAACAGTGTATCAGTAGAAACAATATTAATCGCCCCCCTACACATTATAGATCTTGTCAGCTATACTCAGGCTCTTTTGAAAAGGACAATGATAGTTCAAAATAGGAGTCATAGGTGACACGATCTACACCCCCTTGGGGATATTGGGAAGTTTTATTAGACGAAAGTTACTGCAAAGTAAAACGCGTCGCTGTCATGCCTGGACACCGGTTAAGCTACCAAAAACATTTCAAACGCTATGAGACATGGGTCGTCGTCTCTGGGGTTGCCACCGTCACCATCAATGGAGTTTGTACCGACCACCAAGTAGGTGAAATCATCCGAATCCCTATGGAAGCCGCACACAGAGTGGGTAACAATGGCACAGAACCCCTTATCTTTATTGAAGTACAACAAGGACTTTATTTCGGAGAAGATGACATCATTAGACTAGAAGACGACTACGCACGCCAATGAAAGTCCTCATTATTGGCACGGGCCTGATGGGTACCGCCTTTAAATCAGCCTACCCAGAAGCAATCCTATGCGGCCGAAAAGACTTGGACATCACACAAGAAAACGCTATTGCTCACGTCATAGATCCTATTGCCCCAGATGTCATGATCAATTGTGCCGCATATACCAATGTTGATAAAGCAGAGTCCGAACAATCGATAGCCAATCAAATCAACGGCACAGCAGTAGGTTATTTGGCCAAATACGCCGCAAAAAACGACATCACTTTGATTCATTTTTCAACAGACTATGTGTTCGATGGGCAGGGAAAGGAACCCTATTCAGAAAACACAACACCATCACCTATCAACGCCTATGGCTACTCAAAGTGGCTGGGGGAACAAGCTCTCGCTAAATATGGTCAAAGCACATACCTTTTTCGTATCCAATGGATTTACGGAAAAAATGGCAACAACTTCATCAAGGCTATCACAAAAAAAGCCACAGAAACGGGCAACTTAGCTGTCGTCAATGATCAATGGGGAAGTCCAACGTGGAATCAAGACTTGGCAGAAAAAATCCTTTTTTTTCTCAGAATTACACCAGGCAGCCCCAAAGAAAAGCCGCCCTATGGCATCTACCATGTCGCCAGTCAGGGACATACCAACTGGCATGATTTTGCCGCAGAAATACTCAGTCAAACACAGATTCCAAGCACACTCACCGCAGTGACGTCTGACGAGATGCCGCGCCCCGCAAAAAGACCCCCCAACGGACGTCTTAACTGTGAGAAATTTGCACGACATGCCCCCCTGCCCTTACCTTGGACCACCGCGCTTAGTCGCTATCTTCACGAAACAGGAACCCCGACATGATTACATCTCTCAAAGTTGGACTTATTCAATTCAATGCCAATGCAGACAAATCGAGTAATATCGCCCGGGCTCTCGTCTACGCAAACCAAGCCATTGAACAAGGCGCACAATTTATTTTATTTCCTGAAACATTCAATCAACGCGGCACACAGGAAGTCATGAGAGAGGGCGCAGAAGTCCTTCCCAACAGTCCATCGGTAAAACCATTTATCCAGTTGGCAAAAACAAAAAATGTCACCATTCTGATCACACTTTGCCAAAAAAACAAACACGCCGATTCGGGATTATTCAATACCAGCTTACTCATTCATCCAGACGGCAGTATCGCTGCACAGTACAACAAGCTACATCTTTTCGATGTCGACATCGAAGAAAAACGATTTAGAGAAAGCGATCTCTTTCAAGCCGGTGACACCCCAGTCATTGGCACTGTCTCTGGCATCAAAGTAGGCCTTTCAATTTGTTATGACTTACGATTCCCAGAACTCTACCGCCATTATGCGCAAGATGGCGCCAAAATCTTATGTATCCCAGCATCCTTTACAAGACCCACAGGCAAAGCCCATTGGGAAATTTTGCTACGCGCACGTGCCATTGAAAACCAATGTTTTGTATTGGCACCAGCACAAACAGGCATAGGCTCAAATGGCATCCCGACCTACGGTCACAGCATGGTCATAGACCCTTGGGGAACCATTCTTTGCAAAGGTACGGAGCAACAAGAAGAGGTTCTCATAGCCGACTTGGACTTGTACGCACAAGAAATGTTACGCAGACAGTTCCCTGTGCTACAACACACCAGAAGCGCATTTTAGTTACAAACCGCGTAATTAACCCCAGTTATGGATAATTCGTGCGTGAATCTATTTTTTTATCATTGATCTAAGAGTGAGCCATGCGTGGCCCCACCCCCAACCCCTCCCAGGAGGGGCTTTTTTTTGATTGAGGGTTCACACCTTCGGTGTTCACCCTCAAACTCTGGAGATCGAGGATGAGCTGCGCAGCAGCGAATCCTCGCAAAACATGAAGCCCCTCCTGGGAGGGGTTGGGGGTGGGTCATCGTTGATGCCATTTATTCGTGATTTAGCCGCGGCTTATCCATAACTGGGGTGAAATAACTGCGGAGAAAAAGTCTTGGATGGCGGGGGTATTCTCTGCGGTGACATGTTTGAGAAGTTGTTTGCGCAGTGCTTTTTTGGCTTCTTTGGAGAGCGGGGACTCTTTGGCTAGGGTGACTTTTTTGGCGGGTCTTGGTGGTGTTTTGGGTGTGCTGTGGTTGCGATTTGTTTGTGGGAGATCATTGGGAGTCTTTCTGGCGGTTAGGGGGCATGCTTGTGTAGACTTGAAAGTGTAGGAGATGGTGGTGTTTTGGACAACCAAGAGAGATAGCCTTGCCTTGTCCTTCATAGCCACACAGAGTAATCTTGATCCTATGTATATTCTCGGTGGTATTCCGACGTCGCCAGTGACCCTGGGATTGGGTGTTTTTGATGGGGTTCATGTGGGGCATCAAAAAATCGTGGATCAATCCGATGCTTTGCTGACCTTCATGCCACATCCCGACCAGGTGTTGGGCAAAAATAAAAATCTCAAATATCTCACGACACTCAGAGAGCAGCGGGCTTTGGTGCCCCACCTTTTGGGCGTTCGATTCACCCGAGAGATTGCAACCTTGCCGTATGAAACTTTTCTCGAGACACTATGCCGCTTGGTGCCTGTCCGTGCCTTGGTCGTGGGCGAAGACTTTTGCTGTGGCGAGAGACGCCAAGGGACCCCTGCGCGCTTGCAGGCGTGGGGAGAGGCACGCGGGATTCCGGTGCATGTGGAGCCGCTCTATGCCCGTGAGGGGAAACCGGTCAAAAGTGCGGATATCCGACAGCTGGTTTTGTCTGGCGCAGTGGGCGCGGCTGTTGAGGCTATGGGGCACCCTTATCCTATTTCGGGAAGAGTGGTGCATGGTCAGGGTGTTGGGCGTAAACTGGGGTTCCCAACAGCCAATTTGCAAGTGCCACGCTATAAATTACTCTTACCGCCAGGCGTCTATGGGGGCTATATAGACCGTCACGGCCTGCGTTTGCCCAGCCTTCTGTATATCGGCTATAGACCGACTTTTGGGCTCAAGACATTGTCTGTCGAAGTGCATGTTTTGGAAGATGACGCGTCGCCTTTGGCCTTGAATATCTATGGCGAGCAGCTGTCTATGCAGGTGTGTTACTCGATTCGTGGGGAAATGCGGTTTGAAAACCAAGCCGCCTTGATCCAACAAATAGAGGCCGATCGCTGTTTTGCCCGAGGCGTGCGTGTCTAGATACGTACTTTTTACCTGTTTTGTATGCGTGATGCTGGTGATGTTTGGGGTCTCTGCACCCAAGGCTAGCGCATGGGAGTGGCAGGCTTTGGAACGGCGGCCCTTTCGGGTGTATCACAAGTCCTCACAGTCCTTGCGGGCACAACAGGTCTTAAATGCCTTGCTGACGGTTGCGCCGCCTATTTTGAATACGTTTCATGACACGGGGCCTTTTCCAGATCCATGGATAGACGTTGTTTTGGATGACGTGGGGTTGATTGCGAATGGTTGGGTCAAGGTGTCTGAGGGCAAAATATTGCTATTGCAAGCGTTGCCAGATACCCGTGGGGCTTTGCAAATTGGGTCCTATTGGGATCACTTGGTCTCTCATGAAGTGACCCATTATGCACATTTGAGAATGACCAGAGAGTCTCGGGGCCCATTGTCCTGGTTGCCATTGCCTTCTCGTTTTCCCAATCGGGCGTTACCGAATTTTTTGAGCGAAGGGACCGCTGTATGGGCAGAATCTCAGCAGCGTAGCTATGGCCGTTTGTATGATGGCTATACGTCTGCGGTGGTGCAGGCCCAGCTTCAAGCTGGGGCCTCGCCGTCTTTGGCGGAATTGCGGTATCCCTATTATCGGTTTCCTTATGGTAAGGCGCCGTATTTTTATGGGGGGAAATTGACGGCCTTTATGGTGGAGACGGACTCAGATATGGCCTTGCGGGATATGTATGCACGTCATGCGTCCAACATTGCTGGGGCTTTGGCCGGATATCTTTTGCCGTCTTGGGGTATCGATGTGGCGGCGAGGGAGACCTATGGTCAAGATATTCCGACGTTGTTTGAGGCGTGGAAAAAAGAAGCCACGACCAGTGTTTCAAAGACGAACTGGCAACAGGAAACCTTTTCTGCGGGGTACAAACAATTTTTGTCGATACATCGTGGCGCTCTCTATTATGTGAGAACGGGGTATCACCATCCCCGGCCATTTGATGCGATGCGGCCACGTTACGATGTCGTGCGTTGGACAGCCGCGCAGGGAGAAGTGGTGGTGCATCGTTCGCAACGGCCTATTGTGGGGATGCAGGTACATGCGGATCGTCTGTTTTTGTTGCAGGAAGATATACACGCAGGTTTTGAAAATCACAGTAATCTAGGGTATGGGATGTCTCGTGTTTTACAAGCGCTGTCGCTCAGTGATGCGGGGCTCAAAACCGTGGCAAAAGGGCCTATTGTGGGCTTTGCCATTCAAGACAATCGGGTGCTGTATACGAC
>JAGYJO010000091.1 GCA_018402095.1 bacterium | reverse complement strand
TTTTGCCAATTCATCTTCGAAGAAAGCCATGGCACTTGCGGTCAAGAGCTCCCCGACGAAGAGAATGACAAGCCATTTGGCACGTTTGCTGAGCAAATGCCAAAAAGTCACCTGCATGTAGGCTTCGTCCAAAGCTTCTACCCCACCAAATTGTTGGATTTCACGTGTATCTGTTTCTTCCACGATATCGAGGACGTCATCTACGGTAACGATCCCTAGAAGAAAGCCGTCGGAGTCACAGACGGGTAAGACAACCCTGTCATACTTTCTGAATAAGCTAACGGATACCTCTTTGTCATCTGTAACGGTGAGAAAAACAACGGCGTCGTTCATCAGTGTTCGTATCGTGACATCTGGATCTGACAATAAAATATCTTTGATACGGATATCGTCGATGAGCAAGCCGTCTTCATTGATAACGTAGAGTACGTTCATGGATTCTTTTTCATGCCCATGTCGTCGGATATATCTTAGGACTTCCTGAATGGTCCATTCGGGCTTGATGGCCAGATAATCCGGCGTCATTACCCGTCCGACGCTGTCTTCTGGATACCCCAATAGAGATTGCGCTACTTGTCGTTCACTGGGCGAGAGCAAGGCCATTAATGCTATAACGACGGGTCCAGGAAGTTCTTCCAAGAGAGCGGTTCTGTCATCGGGAGACATCTCATTCAAAAGGCGTGCGACTTGTTCTTGTGCCAATCCTTTTAATAATCTTTTTTGGGTGTCTAAATCCAGGTACTCAAATAACTTTGTGGTTAATTGACGTGGTAGAATTCTGAAGATAATAGCCAAGTCAGGATCATCTAGTTTAGGAACGAGATCTGCCAGTACGCTGGGCTCTGTGCGTAGACAAACATCTCTTAGCGCTGGCCAGCTATGTTCGGAGAGTCCGTCTTTCAACGCAGTCATTAATGATTCTGTATCTTTTTCTATCTGCATAATCTTCCTTATTTTGGACCAAAGTAGATTGGCGCATATTGTCTGGTATTGTGATCTTGCTATCTATAGTATTGCTTCGTTACACGTTTGTGTTTTGAGCGATATCTTATAATTTTGTTCTTGCGTCTTTGATTCGTTACCATACCAAAAGTATCGGCTCTTGCACAAAACAGAAAAACTCTTTACATTAGTCTCTAAAGAACTATGGGATGGTCTCAACTGTCATTCAAATAGTTCGTGTATTGAAAATTTATTTAGCTGGAGGGGTTCTATGGCAGTCGAGTTTTATGATGTAAAAGATCGTACAAAAGTTAAGGTCGAAGAAAAAGATATTATGAAGACCAAGTATGAGCGTAAATTGAAAGATGGTAGCGTGCAAATTCGTTATGCTTTTCGTGCAAAATACAACGGACGTCAACTTACAAAATTTTGTAGCAAAGTAGCATGGGACGAAAGCACAGCAACAGCTGAGTAATCTTTTCTTCTATTTTCATTAAAAAAGCCGCGTTAACACGTGGCTTTTTTTTTGTCTTTTATTGTCTTGATTTAATGAGAAACGCTACCCCTAGAATGATAAGGGATAGGAAAACAATCATGGGTGTCGGGGGAAGATCCCAATAAATGGCAAGTCCTGTGCCCCCTAATACAGACGTAAGTGAAAACAATATACTCAGTAGTAGTGCCTTTGGTAGCAAATGGGTTAAGTGAAGCGCTGCGGCTGCGGGAATCGCAATTAAGCAGACAACCAGTATCATCCCCATGATTTTGAGTAGCAAAACGGTGACCATTGCGAGTGCAATCATAATACCTAAGGAAACGCTTAATGTGGGTAAATTGAGAACTTTTGCATAATCTTCGTCGAAGGATACCGTTTGTATGAGGTCATAAAAACGATACAGAAAAATGGCTATGACGAGTAATGCAATGCCCAGATAAATGGCGTCGTAAAAATCTGTTAGTAAAATATTGCCAAACAAGTATGCAAATAGGTCTGGTACATACCCCTGTGTCAGATGTAATGCAAAAATGCCTATGGCCATTCCAAGTGCCCAAATGCCATTTAACAAGATATCTTCATATGCCTTAAATCGTTGTTTGATCCAAATGACTAAAATTGCGGTTAATAAGGCAAAAATGCTGGCGCCTAGTAGTGGTGATAATCCCAGCGCAAATGCAATTCCCAATCCCCCAAATGCACTATGAGCGATACTGCCGGCCATGTACGATGTTTTTCGTGCCACTGCAAATACACCAACAATGGCGACCAATATAGAAGCTAAGACGGAAACAACGATGGTGGGTGCCCAAAAAAGTAAACTATCCATGATGGTGGTGCCCAACAACTCTATGGGGGTGACCGTGAGCAAAAAACTCTACGGCGCAAGGGTAGATTTCATCCAACTCATTGGGGGAAAAACTTTCCCCTGAGGCATGTGTGACAAGTGTTTTGTTTAGGCAGCAAACTTTTGTTGCAATACGGGATACGACAGACAGGTCATGAGAGACCAGGATGACTGTCTTTTGCGGGACAAGGCCTTGTAGCCAGTGATAAAAGTGGTTTTCGGATTTTGCGTCTAGAGCGGTTGTGGGCTCATCTAAAATGAGTAACTCTGGATCATGTATCATGGCTCTTGCGAGAAACACACGTTGGCGTTGGCCACCAGAAAGATCTGATAGCGGTCTGTTTTGCAGTGGGGATAAAGAAAATTCTTCTAGGGTTTCTTGTAGTTTTAATTGATCATTTTTTTGTCGTTTTCGCCAGGGGTTTCCCGCCATAAGTGATGCACGAACGACCTCTCCGACTGTGATTGGGTAACTGAAATCCAAATGGGCATATTGTGGTAAATAGCCGACGCGCGAACGACCATCTGCTATGGATCCTCCGAAGAGCTGCATGCTGCCGGATTTGGCAGATAGAAGGCCTAATAGTAATTTTACTAGGGTTGATTTCCCCCCGCCATTGGGTCCGATTAGCGCTACAAACTCCCCTTTTTCAATGTCGAGGTTGATTCGGTCTAGGACCAAGTTGTTGGCATCATAGCCAAAGCAAATGTCTTGGATTTTTAACATTTATTTTCCAAGCTCAATACTATGTGGGGTTGTAGCTGATCCTTTAAAATTAAAAGGTTCTTTATGTGTGTGCTTCAGGAATTTAGCGATATAACGTGTCGGAAATCCGTTAAGTGTTTGGTTGTAGATTTTGATGTTCTCATTGTAGCGCATGCTTTCGATAAGGATGCGGTCTTCAGATTCGGATACGCTACTCAAGAGTTGGTTTGTGTGTTGTTTGTTTATGATTTTGGGGTCATTTTCGATGACAAGACGTAGTCGTGCAAGTGTGGCTTCGATCTGTGCCGATGCTATGATTTTTTCGGATGTAGCGGTGGCCTTTGTAAACTGCAATTTAGCAATGCTGAGTGTTTTGATCAGGGTTTCGTCGCTGAGAGACATCTCTTTGAGGGTGTTTGTTAAATCAGAAATGAGGTCATATCTGCGTTGTAATTGGTTCTCTACATGAGTCCAAGATGAACGGTTTGCGTCATCCAGTGTGATCAATCTGTTTTTTGTAGAGAAAAAAGAAATAAAGGAAAAGGCTAAAACACCCAAAGTTCCCCATAGCCAATAGTTTGTTTTGTTAGCCATTTTTTAGCTCCTTCTTTTCATGATCATATATACGCAAGAGAATAGCGCAGAGACCTCTTTGCTCGCAAATGGGAGTTCCTGTTATGCCTGTAGTTCTTTCTGGCTCTGAGAGTGCGGAGCCCCTATTTTCAGAAAGATAAGTGTTGCCTACGCCAGGGGGGGTAAGTGAGTTAGTAATCACTTCCTAGACGGGGGGTGCAGGGGGCGACACTTCGGCTGCGCTCAGTGACCTAAAACCCCGAAAAAACATTATTTCGCTCAGCTTTGCTGAGCGAAATAGAGAGATTTAAAGGGCTGACGCCCTTTAAATCCCTGTTAAGCCCCTGGCGTAGGAAGTGGTTACGAAACGGTTACACTTGTAAATTCTTTGAAGCTAAAATATCTTTATACTTATGATAGCTTACGTGAGAGTGTTGTGTTTGTGCTTAGGTTTGGGACTTTTGTCAGCCTGTGGCCAACTTTTAGACACCTCTCATACCCATAGTTATGAAACCGTTTATGTGGTGGATGCAGATGGGGCGAATACCTATCAGATATCCCCAGACCTTTCGTACAACTATGGCGCTGCAGACTGGTCTCCTGATGGCACCCAACTGGTATATGCGTCTTCGGATCTCGGCGACTTGTTTGTGAGTCCCGTGACGGGTGATAGTGTGGTCAATCTGACGCAAACGGATGATATGTCGGAACATAGTCCGAAATGGTCTTCGAATGGTACATATATTTCTTATTACGTGGGGTCTGGTAGCTCGCAATCGCTATACGTCCGATTGGCAGATGGGACAAATCCGACCTTGATTTTAGACAATGTGACCGGTTATGCATGGTCGCCAGATGAGACGTATTTGGCGGTCGTGAGTGCTGAGAAACTGTATTTGTTGACAGTTACAGGTGTGAATCAGGGCGTTTTGACGCAGTCTATTGATACATCGGTGTCGGTGACTTGGCTGTCGACCACAGTGATGCGGTATAGTTATGAGGGTACGGATTATCTCATGACGACATCGGGGACATCTGTTGCGTTGTTGGATACGACAGATCCCAATTGGACGTTGCCAGAGACCCAGCTTGCAGAGAAGGTTTCTGTGGATGGTTATTATCGTGTCTCTACGGGTGGGGATATTCAAAAAGTATTGGCCCACGGGACCTATGCGGCGTTGAGTGATGATCACAATACGGTGATTTCAGTGTACCAACAATCTGTGTATCGACATGACTCGGATGGCAGTAATTCCGAGCTTTTGTATAGTACGTCGTCAGGTAGTCTGGGGAATCCTATATTGCGTGGGGCTACGATGTTGTTTGTCTCTGGGGGTGGGGTTTATACCGGTACCATCGCTAGCGGGGCAGTGACTCAGATCGCCACGGGCCTATCGGTTGCTTTGTCGTCGGATGGGACAAAAGTGGCTTATTCTGGATTTCGGAGGGTGTCGGAATGAGTCGTTTTCTCTGTTTGTTGCCGGTACTTTTCTTTTTGGCGGGCTGTGCTGGTTCTGTTGATTCGGATGCGACGCGCTCGGAGTTTTCTATTGTACGGATCTATGATCCAGCCACACAGAGTGTCACTGAGCCCGTGACAAAAGCCTATCTCTATCATCCTGAATGGGCGCCGTCGGGTACGCAGATTGTGACGGACACAGCGGGGATATCGACCCAACTGCGATATCTGTCGGATATTCGTTTGTTGGATATAGAGACAGGTGCGATTACAAACCTGACCAATACCTCAGATCAGGATGAGCACAGTCCCCAGGTGTCACCGGATGGGACCACGGTTGTCTATGTCGTGGACAACCAACTGGCGGTAATGACGATTTCCACGCAACTGGTCACCAGTTTGAATGTGTCGGGATTTTCTCCGGTCTGGCAGCCGAATGGGAATGGGGTTGCCTATGAAGGCAATGGGATCCGCTATCATGATTTGGCGACAGAGACCGCGTTGACGACGGGCTATTTGCCAAAGTGGATTGATAATACAACGCTTCTGATTGAACGTATTTCTGGCAATACAGGCACGATTTACAGCTATGATACCGTGGGTGAATCGGCGAGCTTTGTGTGTGAGGGGCGCAATGCGGATGTGGCTTCTGATGGGTCTTTTATCGTGTATGAAAAAGATGGCGATATTTACCAGACGGTTTTATCTGGCTTGGTCACCACGCTGTTGATAGAAAATGCTGAGTCACCACAGATGTCCGAAGATATGACCACAGTCGCCTTTGTACGTGATGGGATTGTGTACACGTCGTCACTGTCCAATTTGTCTGTCCGAGAGGCTATTGGTGAGGGTGGTCGCCCCCGTTGGTCATCGACGGGGAAGCTGCTGTTTCAGGCGTTGGTGTATCGCTAAATTATCGATGACCTGCAGTGCCCTCTTGACGTTCCCTGTCTGAACCACGATGGGGCGAGGTCATAAGTCAAT
>JAGYJO010000090.1 GCA_018402095.1 bacterium | reverse complement strand
GGGCCAAAGCTCATTGTCCCGTCTATGCATACAGAGATGTATCAGAATCCTGCCAACCAAGAAAATCTGGCCTGGTTGAAAACTCATGGGGCGAAAGTCTTGGGTCCTGTGTCTGGAGACTTGGCCTGTGGGGATACGGGGCTAGGTCGTATGGTGGATCCTTCGCTTGTGATTGCAACGATTATGTCGATGCTCAACGGGATTCACCCTTCGGTTACGCTCAGGGACCATCTTCATCCCTTTGAAAATTCTGTTTTGTGTTCGGCGGAGCCGAACACAGGCTTTGCGCAGAAACGTATCCTCATCACTGCGGGGGGCACCCGCGAAGCCCTTGATTCGGTGCGTTACATCGGCAACCACTCCTCTGGTCAACTCGGCCATGCGCTTGCCCGGTTGGCGGCTTTCGCTGGTGCAGATGTCTCACTGATCACGACGGTCTCATTGCCCTACGATATCCCAGGTGTGACCGAGATATCGGTGACAAGTACATCGGATATGGCGGCTGCTGTGGCTGAAATTGTTCCTACTGTTGATACTGTTATCATGGCTGCGGCTGTTGCTGATTTCACGATGGCTGCGGCACCTGAGAAAATTAAAAGAGAGAGTGGCTTATCTTTGGATTTACAACCAACCGCTGATATTCTCAAAACCATGCCCAGACATGACGGATTGCGTGTCATCGGGTTTTGTCTCGAAGATGGAGATGTGGTTGCCGTTGGTCGTGCCAAAATGCAGGCCAAGAACACCGATGTGATGGTTTGTAATACCTCTGCGTCTTTTGGCGCGGATCGACGCACAGTGACGATTTTGGAAGGTGCGGATAGCGTACCTGAAACAGTGTCGGGCACGGTTGATGCGGTGGCTAGGGCTATTCTGCGACGGGTGTGAGGGAAAATTCCCCTCAATCCCCTTCGTGAATCTGCCTTATGGGCAGATCCAGCCGGGCAGCCTACACCCCTGCCGGAACACGCCTCCTCGGCGTGCCCCTTTTCCTCCTTGCAGTCGGCGGGATTTCGGTTACGTCGCAGAGCCTCCTCACCTTTCTTTAAAGGGGGAAGCCCGAACCGTTCTACGCCTCCCCTTTATTCAAAGGGGAGGCTGGGAGGGGATTTAACGGTTCTCCGCCAACCCTATAAACGCCACCTTGCTCAATTGATAGTCCAAGCGGTGATTGATTGTTTCGACGCGATAGTCCAAATAGGTATCCATGGCGCCGAGGACATCGGATGCCCCATTGAGCCCTTTGTCGTAATCATCCATCGTTGCTTTCAAAAAGAGCTTTGTGTCTTTGATTCTATCTTCAGAGAGATGAATGAATCGGTCCAAATAACGCAGTTTTTCTCGGGTGATTTTGACTGTTTCCTGGAGCTTGACTGTTTCTTGATCCCGTACAAAGGCCAAGGCTTTTGCTTCGTGTTCCAGTGTTTGAATCTGCTCAGACTGAGAACCCGTGAATAGCGGCACTTCTAAGCGAATCCCAGTGACAAAATCAAAACGATCGGACAATGTCTCAAAAGAACGGTCACGGAATGTGTATCCCACGTAGCTGCCATAAAGATCGACGGCCGGCGCATTTTGTCGCAAGGCTTTTTCTTTTTTGACATCGGCGATTTGTTGGACCATGTCGTGTGCGCGTAGTGTCGGGTTTTGCTCTATTGCGATTTTCGTTTCTAACAACGATGCGGGTTCTTTGTGTGGAAATCGGGTGTCTGCGATCGTGACGATGGCGCCCTCGGGGAGTCTCAAGTGCGTGGCCAATGTTATTTTGAGTAGCTGTTGCGCGTGTTTGAGCTTTTCGATTTTCTCTTGAGAAAAACTTTTTTGCAGCTCGAACCCCAAAATTTCTGTGCGTGTCATCAGACCACGGGCAACCCGTTTTTTTGCGCTGGCAAGCCATGTTTGGCGCATTTTTTGATGGTCTTCATGTGCGGTGATCAATTCGGACAGATGTACGATTTCCCAATACAACGATTGTGCATGTGCGCGTTCCTCAAGGGTGCTGCTGCGTAGTCGTGTTTCGGCGAGCTTGTAATGTAGCTCTCGTAGTTTGTCTTCCTGTTCATCTTGTCCGCCTTTGAAAAGATTGACCGAGAGATCCAATGATCCAAAGGGATCGATGCGGTTGATGCTGCCCCCGGTTTGAAAGGCTTCGCCACCGGAAGAAAGGGCTAATGTTGGCCAGAAAGAACGGGCCAGATAGCCCGTTCTGACGTGTGCTGCATCACGCAACGCTTCTTTTTCTTGAATCTTGCCATGTTTAGGTAGGTAGATGTCTAGGTCTGCGTAACGCAGTGTGATGGATTCTGCGGCCTGGATCAGTGATGCCGATGTCAGACATGCAATGAGAAAGAGGATGTAGCGCATCGTTTTAATCCAAATTGTCAAAAGCAATCAACATATCGCGATTGCCTTCACGAAGAATGACGTCGATATGAAAGGGCTTGCGGGTAATGGGGGGCAATTTACCTACAAAGGCATTGTCTTTTTGTTGTAATTCAAACACCGTTTTTGTCCATTTTCTGTTCTTTTTTACTTCAAGTGTGGCATTTGCGGTGGTGTTGAATCTGTCTAAGTTAAGGAGTTTCATTTGGGCATCATAGACATAAACCCGAATAGTTCCGTTTTGGGCACGGGTTAGTTCTCCTTTGTATACCATCTGCTTTGCGTCCAATGGTATTCGCCAATATGGCGGGTGCTATAGCCCCGCCATATTTGGCCGTGTCTCTCAACTTTGGGCCGTGACTCGTGTGCCATGCTCGGGGTGATGATGCCAATAGCCAATAGTAGTGCGGTTAAAATGACTTTCATATCCAATCTCCTTCTGTTGTTGCTGTGTCGGTTTTTTGTAGGTGTTTTGCGGTGGCTTTTCGTCCAAAATTGTAAAACAATGTTGGGGTGACCACTAAGTCCAATAAGGTCGAGGAAATCAATCCGCCCACGATGACCACTGCGACGGGATAGAGAATTTCTTTTCCTGGTTGGCCAGCGGACATGAGCAGTGGGACGAGGGCAAATGCTGCGGTCAATGCGGTCATCAAGACAGGAATCAGTCGTTCTGAAGAGCCACGCAAGACCATTTCTTCTGAAAAATCTTCGTTTTCATGTTCTGCGAGGTGCAGATAATGGCTGATCATCATAATACCGTTACGACTGGCAATGCCACAAAGGGTAATAAAGGCGATGAGCGTGGCTACCGACAATTCCCGTTGGGTGAGGTAGATGGCGACGATGCTGCCTATCAATGCCAGGGGTACATTGAGCATGATTTGTGTGACCAGTACCATGGATCTGAACTGGCTATACAAGAGCCCAACAATCCCAAGTAACGCGAGAATGCCAACGCCTAAAATAAGTCTTGATGCCCGTTGTTGGCTTTCGAATTGGCCTTCTAAAGCGATGAAGTAGCCTTGCGGGAGCTGAATCGTGGCGAGTTTTTCTTTGATCTCTGCCACGGTGCTACCCAAATCACGGTCCTGTGTGTTGGCGGAAATGATCAGTCGTCGTTGCATGTTTTCGCGGTTGACCATGTTGGGGCCTTGGCTTTCGTAGATGTCTGCAATGTCTGCCAATCGAACCGTTTCCCCATTGGGCATGGTTTTGATCATCATCGTTTCCAGATGCTCAGGACTTTTCTTGGACTCGGCATCCAGTTTCATGACAATGGGGAAAAAGCGTTGGTTTTCGATGAATTGGCCGACATTCTCACCGTTTAAAGTTCTATCCAAATCTTGGCTGAGCTTACCAGGACTAATGGCTTTGCTCGCAGAGGCCTCGCGGTCAATGGCGATTTTGAGCTGGGGAATAGGGACAACAGGTTCTAAGTTTAAATCGACAATCCCTGGAATCGCCTGCATCAGGGACTCGGCCTGAACCCCTAGACGTCGTAACTCTGTGAGGTCGGGGCCAAATATTTTGACAGCGATCTGTGCCCGTACCCCAGACAAGAGATGGTCGAGTCTGTGGCTGATGGGCTGTCCAATATTGATGTAGACATCACCCACCGCTTCGATTTTTTCACGGATGTCTTGTAAGACGACATGTTTTTTTCGGCCACCTTCTTTGAAGTCCACATCGATCTCGCTCCAATGGACGCCTTCGGCATGTTCATCCATTTCCGCTCGGCCCGTGCGTCGAATCGTGGATTTGACTTCTGGTACAGAGAGTATGGCTTTTTCGATCTCGGTGCCTAGTTTATCCGAAGCGGTGAGGCTGATGCCAGGTGTCGCTGCTATGCCTATGGTGGCGGTGCCTTCATTAAATGGGGGCAAGAAATTGTGTCCCATGAGCGGCAACAGCGACAAACTCAATGCGAGTAGAACCGTGCAAAAGACAATCACTTTGTAGGGATGTCCCAACGTTTTGAGCAAAATACGGCGTTGGGTATTTTTCAGGGCTTGGATAAATCGGCTGTCATGCGCTTTTTGGAGAAAGGTTTCTTTGTTGAGCAGAAAAGAACAAAGTACCGGCGTCACCGTCAACGACACCACCAGGGATGCCAGCAATGAAATGATATAGGCCAATCCCAATGGGGCAAACAAACGGCCTTCGATTCCGCTCAAGAAAAACAGGGGAAGAAAAACCAATACAACGGTCATCGTAGAAAAAATAATCGCGTTTCTCACTTCGGAAGAGGCCTCGAAAATAACGCGGAGTCGGCCTTTCGGCGAGCCTGCGGCGTGGTTTTCGCGCAACCGTCGGAAAACATTTTCCACATCCACGATGGCATCGTCGACCAGCTCTCCCATAGCGATGGCAAAACCGCCCAATGTCATGGTGTTGATTCCCAATCCCAATACGTGGAAGACAATCGCTGAAATGAGTAGGGATAGGGGGATTGTGATCAGGGTGATCAGGGTCGTGCGGACATTGAGCAAAAACAGAAACAACACAATCCCGACAATAATAGCTCCGTCACGTAAGGCTTCCACGACATTGTGATTGGAAGCTTCGATGAAATTGGCTTGTTTGAACAAATCGGATTCGATGGTGACACCTTTTGGGAGACTTGGTGCCATGTCTTGTAAGGCTTTTTCTATGGCCTTGGTGAGGGCGATGGTGTCGGCTTGCGCTTGTTTTTGTACCGTCATGACGATGGCCTGTTGGCCATTGATACTGCTTTTTCCCCGTTTTGTTTTGGCGCCAATTTCGACTTTGGCCACGTCTTTGACCAAAACTGATTTGCCGAGATGCAGACCGACCACGGAGTTTTCGATTTCAGAAAGACTGCTGACCCTGCCCAGTGGCCGGATAAGAAATTCTTTGTCATCAATGTCCATAAATCCGCCGGTGGTATTTTCGCTGATCTCAGAAAGGGCATGCTGAAAATCTTCTAGCGAAATGCCTTTTTGTTGGAGCTGATCGGCGGATACCAGGACTTGGTACTCTTTGACATCCCCACCCATGACGATGATTTGGCTGATGCCAGGAAGGGCCAATAGCCGTGGCTTGAGGGTCCAGTCGGCGAGGGTTCGGAGCTCAGACTGGGATAGGTCGTCGTTCTCTGAGACCAGTCCGATGAATTGAATTTCACCCATAATAGAACTCACAGGGCTAACGATGGGGGCTATTCCTTCTGGGAGGTCTGCGGCGACGCGTTGGAGTCGTTCGAAGACAAATTGACGGTTGCGATAGATGTCGCTGTTCCAGTCAAATTCGACATAAATCACCGAGATGCCAATCCCACTCGAGGATCGAATACGTGTGGCACCAGGTAACCCGTTCATGGCGGACTCGATAGGGAGGGTGACCAGAGTTTCGACCTCTTCGGGTGCGAGGCCATGGGACTCTGTCAAAATAGTAACGGTGGGACGATTAAGATCTGGGAAGACATCGACAGGTAGGTGTGACCCTACCCATAGCCCGTATCCCATCATGGCCATGGCCACGAAGAGTACAGGCCAGCGATTTTTCAGTGAAAACCGAATGAGCATGTTGAGCATGGTTGTAACTGACTTTCTTGGTAATAAAGGGATACTACGAGGATTAAAATCCCACCCCTGCCCCTCCCAGGAGG
>JAGYJO010000009.1 GCA_018402095.1 bacterium | reverse complement strand
CACCGCCTCTCCATAGACAGCACTCTCGACGAAAAGTTAGGATACACAAATCAAACAAGCAAACACAACAGGAGCCCTCACTATGCGTTATTGGCAGATTATCGGAACTCTTGGACTCGTCGGAACGCTGCTCCTCAGTGGCTGCAGCGATGTCCCCATGACCGGACGCAACCGTGTCATCATGATGGACGAGTCCCAACTTGCATCACTCAGCGCCAAGGAATACACAAAAATGCTCTCTCAGGCCAAGGTATCCACAGACCTCACAGGCACCGCCATGCTCCAGCGAATCGCCAAGCGATTGATACAGGCCACAGAAGAACTGGCGCATGAATACGGCTTCGCCAATGATTTGTCTGTCTACAATTGGGAATTCACGCTCATCGATGATCCCAAAATGGTCAATGCTTTTTGCATGCCTGGCGGAAAAGTCGTCGTTTATACCGGCATCATGCCGATCGCCGAAAATGAAGAAGGTCTCGCCGTCATTTTGGCCCACGAAGTCGCTCACGCCATCGCCAAACACGGTAACGAACGTATGAGTCAAAAATCACTGGTAAACACCGGGGGACTCCTACTCAATGAGTTCACCAAAACATCCCCAGAAGAAACCCGACAACTATTTGGCGGGGTCTACGGCATGGGCACCACTTTGGGCGTATTGCTCCCCTATAGCCGCGACCACGAAAGCGAAGCGGATCATATCGGACTCATTTTGATGCAAAAAGCCGGCTACGATCCCAAGGCAGCGATCTCTTTCTGGCAACGGATGTCTGCCAATTCGGGCGGAAACACCCCGCCAGAATTCATGTCCACGCACCCCTCTGATGACACCCGAATTGCGAAGATCAAATCCGCAATTGAGAAAGGGCTTTAACACATCATCACGCCCCAGCACCAAAGCCAAATGACATCAACGATTACCCACTTGCCTGGGCCCTACTAAAATAGAAACATACGGCTTTTCAAGTTCAGCGAGCAATGTGACTAGCGCAATTTGGAAAGCCACGCGTACCCGGTTTTATTTTGGGATGGGTATACAATTCTAAATAAGTACTTTAGAAGTATAAAACACCTTATAACTATCTAGCCCCTACGGGAAACAGTTACTGTTTCCTAGAGGGAGGGGGATCGAACCCTTCGACAAGCTCAGGGACCACCCTTCGACAAGCTCAGGGACCACCCTTCGAGAAACCTCAGGGACCAGCGACAGCCCTTTCAAAAACTTTTTTCCTGATCGCCTCCGGCGAGCAGGCTGTTTTTTTCGGGGGCTTTGACCCCAGCCCCCCCCCTGCCTAGGAAATGATTACGGGAAACAAACAGACGTCGATTGCCCCAAAACCAGCTATCCATTATCTTAGTGGTTTTGTAACTTAACCATCCTTACGGGACCCAAAGGGCGTTTCCCTTTGAGATCTCTTTTCTTGCTCGCCGTTGGCGAGTAAGCGGAATTTTTAAAAGGGCTAATACCCTTTTAATTCTCTTTTTTCGGAGTACGCCATGCTAACAGATATCAATGTCCTCGGTGCCCGCGTGCACAACCTCAAAAACATCTCCGTCACCTTGCCGCGCAACGCCTTGATCGTCTTCACCGGATTGTCTGGATCCGGGAAATCATCGCTCGCTTTTGACACGATTTTCGCGGAAGGCCAACGCCGCTATATGGAATCACTGTCATCCTACGCCAGGCAGTTTCTAGACAAAATGGACAAGCCCGATGTCGATGCCATCGAAGGTCTGTCTCCAGCGATTTCTATCGACCAAAAAACAGCGTCACATAACCCCAGATCCACCGTCGGAACCGTCACCGAAATCTACGACTATTTGAGACTCCTGTTTGCCAGTATCGGCCACCCCCATTGCCCGAAATGCAAAGAACCCATCCAACGCCAAAGTGCCCAAGAAATCATGGATGCCATCCTCACCCATATGGCCGACACCCAAGTCACCATCATGGCGCCCATTATTCGGGACAAAAAAGGTGAGCACCGGGGCATCCTGGAAACCGCCCAAAAAGATGGATTTGTCCGTGTCCGTATCAATGGCACGCTACACCGACTGGACGAAGACTGGCCCACATTGGACAAAAACAAAAAACACAACATCGATATCGTCGTCGATCGCATCACCGTTTCAGATGCAGAAAGTAGCCGCCTCTTCGAATCCGTCGAAACATCACTACGGGCTGCGGACGGTCTCGTCTCTATCGTTGCCGGCGACACGACGACTATTTTTTCTGAACACCTCGCCTGTTCAGGTTGTCAATTTTCGATTCCAGAAATGAGTCCCCGTTTGTTTTCATTTAATGCACCGGCCGGCGCATGCACCGAGTGCAAAGGACTCGGGGACAAACTCGATTTCGACCCCGAGTTGGTCATCGAGTTTCCAGAAAACGCACTGCGCTCATGCACCGGCAAGGTCATCAACATCGACAACACCTACTACGGCCAAGCATGTGCCAAAACCGGCAAACTCATGGGATTCACGCTAGATACCCCCTACAACGCGCTAACCACGGAACAACGCAACATCTTTCTCTACGGCGTCCCCAAAGAAGTCGAAGACAACCCCTTCATGAAAAGTACAGAGGTACGCAAAACCCACCGCTACGGCGGATGGGAAGGACTACTCACGAATCTGCGTCGCCGCTATGTCAACACACCATCAGAAGGCATGCGACTCTTTTTCCAAAGCTATATGAGCGCCAAACCCTGCCAAGTCTGTCACGGATCCCGGCTACGCCCAGAAGCACGCCACGTCACCATCGGTGGATTGGGCATTCATGACCTCTGCCAACAAAGTATTGGAGATCTCCTCGACTGGATGAAAACCTTGGCACTCACCGACAAAGAACGCGAAATCATCGGACGGGTACACAGAGAAATCGTCAGTCGGGTTGGGTTTTTGACCCACGTGGGCTTGCATTACTTGACCTTGTCTCGCAAATCAAACGGGCTGTCTGGCGGTGAGTTTCAGCGTATTCGTCTCGCGACACAGATCGGGGCAGGACTCACGGGTGTCCTCTACGTCCTCGACGAGCCCAGCATCGGCCTCCACCAACGGGACAACCAACGCCTCATCGAAGCCCTCATTCGCCTACGTGATATCGGCAACACCCTAATCGTCGTCGAACATGACGAAGACATGGTCCGTATCGCGGATCACGTCGTGGACATCGGGCCGAGAGCCGGTCGCCATGGGGGGCATGTTGTTTTTTCCGGCAGTGTCGACGGACTTCTCGCCTGCGAAACCTCCATCACAGGGGACTATTTGTCTGGGCGAAAATCTATTGTCGTACCGGCAAACAGACGCCCCATCGCTACAGACCGCATGCTCACCGTGCATGGCGCCCGCGAAAACAATCTCCAAAACATCACGGTCAACTTTCCTCTCGGATGTCTCGTCGGCGTCACCGGCGTTTCTGGATCCGGCAAAAGCACCCTCGTCACAGATATCTTACAGCCCGCCCTGATGCGCCATTTCTACAAAAGCAAAGAACGCCCAGGCACACATGACCGCATCACCGGCTTCGAGCATTTGGACAAAGTCATCCTCATCGACCAATCCCCCATTGGCCGTACGCCACGGTCAAATCCGGCCACCTACACAGGATTGTTCACGCCCTTACGCGAACTCTTCGCCACGACGAGAGAAGCCAAAATCCGAGGCTATGGGCCGGGTCGTTTTAGTTTCAACGTCAAAGGTGGACGCTGCGAATCCTGCCAAGGAGACGGCCTAGTCAAAATCGAAATGCACTTTCTCTCCG
Organism: bacterium; assembly: GCA_018402095.1. Taxonomy (GTDB): domain Bacteria; phylum Margulisbacteria; class Marinamargulisbacteria; order SXXA01; family SXXA01; genus M30B43. The sequence goes on along the minus strand of JAGYJO010000009.1, from coordinate 13,972 downwards.
ATGTGTTCGTGACCTGCGAAGTCTGCAAAGGCAAACGATACAACACCCAAACCCTCGAAGTGAAATACAAGGGATACAACATTTCTGACGTACTGAACATGACCGTCGACGATGCCGCAGACCTCTTTGCTGCCGTGCCATCGATTCGCTCAAAACTCGTCACACTCCAAGACGTCGGACTCGGCTATGTCCAGCTGGGTCAAAACGCCACCACACTCAGCGGTGGCGAAGCCCAACGTATCAAACTCGCCAAAGAGCTGAGCAAACGCAGCACAGGCAAAACCGTTTATCTCTTGGACGAACCGACCACCGGCTTGCACTTTGCCGATATCGCGCATCTCCTAGAAGTCCTCAATCGCCTCGTGGATGCAGGCAACACCGTCATCGTGATCGAGCACAACCTCGATGTCATCAAAGTTGCGGACTATCTGATCGACCTCGGCCCCGAAGGCGGGAGTGGTGGCGGCCAAGTCGTGGCCATGGGGACCCCTGAGACTGTGGCTGCTACGGCGGGATCCCATACCGGGGAGGCGCCGAGGAGGTGCCCACAACCCCTCCCCCGGAGGCCTTTCTTTCGATGTTGAGTCCGCCAAATCGGCAGACTCAACATCGAGCTCCAGGGCGTCTGAGGGAAAGCACCGTTTAGGCGCTTTCCCTCAGAACGTTCATCGCCCCTCCTGGGAGGGGTTGGGGGTGGGACTATACAACCGCGAGAACAGATTCCGTAGCCCCGGGGCCACCAACGCTTTTGCGGCGTCCAACGCCCCCTCGTTGACCAACCGCCGAATCTCGGTCGAAGATACCCCCGTCATATCTGGCGAATTCACCGGCCATTCAAAACTTTCGGTTGGCACACCCAGAAACAGAATCGGAATCGCCATGTCACCTCGTGGAATCACAACAATCCGTGATGTTCGCAACTCGTAAATAGCACGCCCGGAGAAAGCATGCGCCACACCGGTTTCTGGATGTATAACGTGCGATTGCGACACACCGGCAGATCCCTGAAAAAAAACAGCCTCACCAGCGTCACTCACCGCTTTCAGCCACCCCAAGCTATCCGTACCAATGACGTGAGTTACCATCAAATCAGGAATTTGCATCAGCAGGGTTACCGTTTGTAACGGATCAATCTGTGACAAGAGAACACGGTCTTTACTACCAAATGCAGCCTTCGTCATCGCATGTCTGTCGGCATACGACGCGGTATCTGCCTTGTAGTGCCCGGTTGGGGAGTTCTCTGTCGTATGGATATAAACAAAGTCATAGGTCGGACGCCCCTCCGACATCTTCTGGGCCAAGAGCTGATCAATCATACTGGCATGGGCAATCGTCGGCGGGTTCATGGTCGCTGCAAAAATAGCGATTTTTTTGCTCGACAATTGGAGTTGCATACTAGGTCTATTATCAGAAGTGATGATCGTTGCAGACATGGGATCTCTCATTGGGCGATGTGACAACACAGTATAACCGGTCATTGTAAGGGGCCGGGTGAAAATTGACGAGGCCCCGCCAACCGACCATAAAATTATGAACCAAACTTTAATTATAAAAAACCATATTAAAAGTTTAGGTCGTAACTTTAATTATAAAAAACCATATTAAAAGTTTAGGCCGTAACTTTAATTATAAAATGATACACTACACAGCATGAAGCGATTAAATATATCCGAATTTCATGCCGGCCAGTGGAGACAGCAATATGAATACAAAAGCTTCTCGCCCAACCCCATCAATTTGCAGTGGGTAACCGATGATCCTGTACTCCAAGAACTGATTGGAGAGGCCAGTCGCTGTTTAGGAGAGCTCAATGCTTATGCGCAGCTTATTCCCGATGTTGATTTTTTCATCGCCATGCATGTTGGAAAAGAAGCGACTTCCTCTAGCCGAATTGAAGGTACACAGACCAATGTGGAAGAGGCCTTTCTACCCGAAGAAGACATTTTTCCCGAAAAAAGAGACGATTGGCATGAGGTACAAAACTACATCCAAGCCATGAACATCGCCATAGAGACGATGGAGACATTGCCACTGTCCAACAGACTACTCTGCAACGCACACCACACCCTATTACAAGGGGTCCGGGGAGCCTACAAACAACCCGGTGAATTCAGGCGCAGCCAAAACTGGATTGGTGGCGCGTCCTTAAAAGACGCCAGCTTCATCCCACCACACCATGAGGAACTACCTGAGCTAATGAGCGATTTGGAAAAATTTTTGCACAATGACCAAATCCATTTGTCCGCATTAGTCCGAATCGGCATCGCACATTACCAGTTCGAAACCATTCACCCCTTTCTGGATGGCAATGGCAGAATTGGACGTTTGCTCATCTGCCTCGATCTCGTCAGCAAAGGCCTACTGACCAAACCAACCCTGTACCTTTCAGATTATTTTGAAAAAAACAAATCCCATTACTACGACAACCTCACACGCGTCCGAACCCACAACGATCTCAATCAATGGCTCAAATTTTTTATGGTCGGGATTATGGAATCCTCTCAAAACTCTGTTCAGACCTTCAAAAAAATTCTCCGCCTCAAAGAAGCGATAGACAGCAAGCTACTCACCTTTGGCAGAAGAGCCCCCTTGGCCAAAACACTCATCAAGCACCTCTACAAAACGCCCATATTTCACAGTCAACAGGTGGAAGTATGGCTATCGGTCACATCTCCCACAGCCAACGCCCTCATCAAAGATCTCCAAAAATCCGAGCTTCTCAAAGAAGTCACGGGATTTAAGCGAAACAGACTATTTGCATTTGAACCCTATTTGCGGATTTTTGCTTAATATCCAAAGCTTAGACTTTTTTCGGCTCCACAAAAAAAGTCTAATACACCACCCAAAAATCCCGTTCTTCAAAATACGCAAAGGACTGATACATTCGTAGAGAATACGGCCAACGATACTCCATCGCCCTGAGTGTCGGGTTGTAGACTGCGGTATACAACGTGCCGAACCCTTCACCATAATTCGACGCCCACAACGGTGCATATTCAAAGGCATGAATGAACGATTCTATCGACATATGGGGATCGTGCAACGCTTCGATCAAGGCTTGGTTTCTCTCATAAGATTTAGAAAACATCGCATAATTGGTCAGTTCAAAGACCCCTTGATGGTTCACCGCCATCGGCTTATGACTCACCACAGGCAATCCCCCAGGGGATATTTCAACAGTCGTGACATGATACTGAGCGTCCAATAGGGTCACGTTGTAAGACATATGGGTCGGGATACGAGACAACACCGCAACCGCCTCTTCCGTGGTTTTGCAAAACTCAAGAATGTAACGCAAGATCAAGGGAATCCCAAAGCCTTCACCAATCTCTTCTCTACCACCAAAGGACAAAGACACGATCAAGCCATGCTCATTCATGCCATCCAAGACCCCCCAGAGACAATCTGTTGAGGCAATGACCTGTGTGCCATGCCAATTACTCTTGAGAATCATGCCTTCAGACAAGTTCGTGTCATAATCATAATTACGCACCAAAATAGGGTTATAGCGTGTCCACACAGCCTGCGAACATCCCGACAAATAAGGCGTCGGACAATAGAGGCTCAGGAGTCGCGCTTCCAAATCACCCCCACCCGCCAAATCCACCAAGTGCTCCCACATCGGCAACAACTCTGGCATATGTATTTCCAATGCCTGCTTACACTGTACATAGCTGGGACGGTTCATTTCCCCTTGCTTCAGAAACCAATGCTGATAGCTGTATTGGGTTTCCTGAAAAAAGGATTGCCATTTTTCACCAGGGTAATCTTCAGAAACTGCACGAAATCGTTTTTGATAGCTTTTCATTTAGGCTTTATACCTCACGCCAGGATTCTGATACCTCGCCACCAAAGATTTTTCTTCCGATGTCAGATCTCGACACGTATACAGGGCGCGAAAAGCAGCAATAATAGACGATGCATCACCCGCCAATGTGTAGTCAGCCGTCATCAACGCTGTATTCACAAAGAGAATCGCCATGTCCCCGCCATAATACGCATAGTCTTTTTCTTTCATAATCTGCAGCAAAAAGACCTCTTGGGGACCCAAAGCCTCACATCGGTACAACGATTCTTTTTTGAGAACCAACTGACCATTTTCAGCCACAGTATACACACCCGAAACAGGCGCTTTTTCAATGATACGTAAGGGCTTATCTGTATATTTGAGTATCAATTGCCCCGTTTCCCCATCAGCGCCATGACGCAGTGACTGCTGATTATACGACTCTGGGCTCAGCTCAAAAGAAACCCCAGAAAACTCCAATAAGTGAAACAAAAACAAAGGCAACTGGGCTTGGCAAAATGGTGATGTATTTGTCATCGCGGTAATCCCTGTAATCCGAGGATTAAGCTCACCCAAATAAACCGTATCTGTATCAAGATCAATTAAATAATCAATTTCAAAAGCACCTTTGTAACCACGTTGATAGAGCGCGTTACCCAGAGACACAGTCATCTCTTGTGCCTGACGACGAATATCCGCTGAAAAACCCGCAGCGTGCAAATCATTGCCGCACCAGCCACCCTGATAGGGGGTCAAAGACGGCACACCTATCAATTCAGACATCAAGGGACCGACAAAGGTCCCACATCGCGTGGCACAGCCCTCTATCGCAGCACTCGCACAGCGAATACGACGCATGACTTTGACCTGATCTTCGGCTTCGATCTCGCCTGAGTAAGTATCATAATCCGCTTCGTTGGCAATAAAAAATGTGGTTTTCCCTGAATCCCCATAAGCGGTTTGGATGACCCAAGACGTTCCTAAATTATGTTTTTTCGCCAAGTCTTGTAGAGTCGCATAGCTATTCACCTTGGCCATGACGTTGGGCACACTGGCAACACCCGCCTCGTTACCCAATTGGGTCGTGACTATTTTGCTATCAACAGTATTGACCATATCATAGGAAGGCAGCCAGATATCGAGCCCAACACTAGCGCAGAACGCTTCTAGTTTTTTATTAAAAAACAAGAAAATGAGGTTGCCCTCTAAGGGCAAATCCCCTCAGCCCCCCTTTTTTAAGGAAGCAGAACTTCGAACACCGGGATGTTTTCTTTTATTTTTCGTAGACTTCTTTGTGGCCTAGCAAGTAGAGATTGATTTCCTCCAAATGTTCAAAAGTCGGCGTCACGGATCGACTGGGAACAAAAACATTCGGATGTTTGCCGTCGAAGGTATCGATATAGGCAATGTAGGTCAGATTGTTCACCCAACGGTCCAAATCCATGAGATTAAATGTCGTCGGACTCACGAAGTAAATAGGCTCGGTATTGTTCGCCCAATAAGCTTTGATTTCTTCTAGCGATGTTAATGGTTTATTCATAATACTCTCCTAAATATACGCCCACCCCCTCCCAGGAGGGTCCTTTTATTTTTCTGGGAGTTTGAGGGCAAGCCCCGTAGGTGCGCAGACCTCAACACAAATAATCCATATCAAAAATCTTCAACCCTTTATACGGGTAATACCCATGAATTTCCTTGGTCGTCAGATGCTGCAGGTATCTCAAAATATCATAGGTGATCACCTGCCCAGGAACCACCATCGGAAATCCCGGCGGATAAGGCGTCACAAAGGACGCAGACACCAACTCCCGACCGGCAGCCACCTCATCCAACAGTGCATGAGAGAGCGGAACGTAACGCACCGCTTTGTGATCATAGGCCAGAAAATACGCCCGACGTAAATCCACCAGCTCACAAACATCCGATTCCACAGGACGAAACAACGGATGAAACTGACGCCGTTGTGGCAACACCGTTACCCTAGGCGCAGGTTTGATCAACCCACTCTTCTTTTCCAACTCCAAACGGGCGGCTATTTCCCCCAACACCTGCAACAAATACGCCGTTGTATCCGAGGTAGCACCAATATTGATGATAAACAAAACCGTATGTTGGGAAATCTTGTTCACCTGAATATTGTACCGATTGATGAGAAGCTCACGAAAATTACTCCCAGACATCCCCGTTTGGCGAATATCCAAGGTGATACGGGTGGGGTCTACGACGAACTCGGAAATACCCCACCCCGCGTAGTGCTTGGCGTACCCATTCTCGGCTTCGCCAAGAATGGGTATAGATTCCAAAGGACAGAGTCCTTTGGAATCCTGCGCCTGAGACTTTTGTAGGAGCGACACACCTTTCGCCCATTCAGCGGGTACCGCAGCCTCAGAACCCTGCGCCTGCGGTACCAAGTCTTCGGTTTCTAGGACTTTAAAATAGGGAGAAAGCAAGTCTGAATGGCGAATGCTATTGCGTAAGTTTATCGCCAGGTGAATCGTGGCTTTGGTCAACGCAAAGCCTTCCAGAGACACCTGGCGACGCGCAATGTCCAAGGACGCCAACAGTTGATAGTTCGGCGAAGTCGACGTGTGCATACGATAGGCTTCCAGGAACAAGTCCTCGTCAAACAACACATCTGAAATGTGGATCATAGACCCTTGGCGAAACGACGTTAAACTTTTATGCGTCGACTGTGTCACATAGACACGTAGTTTGATTTCGGGAGTGTTGCTGTATTTTTCTTTGAGATTTCGCAACGCCGTCATGGCTGTACGCCCGTGATACAACGGATTGAAATGACCAAAGGCAAACCAAGCTTCATCCCAGTGAAAAATAATATCGGGTTTGATAGCAAGGATTTCGGACATAAAGCGTTCAACATTATAGAGCAGACCATCAAAGGTAGAATTGGTCAGCGTAATTTGCTTGACCCGATGCAAATGACCTTTGGCTTTGAGATCATAGAGAACCTCTTTGATACGATCCAGCCACACGGCACCATAGAGATCGTAGCCATTGAGGGCGTAGGTTTCCAAAAAAACAGGAAAAGCACCCGCCAACATCAATGCATAGGGAATAGATTTATGACAATCCGACGACACCAACACAATATCACCCGGAACAAGGGTCGCTTGCATCACGATCTTATTGGCCGTCGACGTGCCATTGGTGACGAAAAATGTTTTGTCCGCACCAAATGCTTTCGCAGCTTTGTCGTGACTTTGCTTGATAGCCCCCTTGGGGTCTAACAACGAATCCAAGCCCCCCTGTGTCGACGATGTCTCTGCAAAAAAGATATTCGGACCATAAAAATCCAACATATCCCGAATCCAAGGAGAGTTATGAACGGAGCCACCCTGAGACAACGGCAGTGCATGAAAAACGCCTTTGGGCTTGTGACTATAGGCTTGCAGCGCATGAAAAAAAGGCGTCGAAAACCGATCTCGAATGCCATTCAAAAGATGGTAATGCAAATCAGGAAAAGGATTAATATGAAACAAAACCCTATGAAAAGACTCCCGAAAAGCCACATCCAAATCATAAAGTGGCAACTCAGAAATAAACACTTGCTCCATCTCAGGACGCATTTTTCTAATGTAATAATTCAAAGCCAATAGCGGATTATTCGCCAAATGGGTAGCTGCCTCAGGATCTCCCAGAAACCGAAGGTAATCCGTTACCACGGCAGGATTATCTGCACGACATCCCTCAAAACCCCAGACCAGCACACACGCCTGAATACTCGGATTGGCTAAAATAGCCGCAATAGCCGCCTCCGCCGTATTGACGAAAACGATGTCATAGAAAAACTCGTCCATGTCTGTCGTACAATCCACAAGTGCTTGCCGATAAACAGACTCATACGCCATCGACGGATGTACCACCAAAACTTCAAAATACGGTTTTTTGTGCACGTGGACCCAGGGATTGGGCAACTGTTTTGATTCGTTCAAAATGGGCTTATCCAAAACACTCAGAGTCGTCACAAACGGCATAAATCGACGCCAACGATAGTCACCCGCCCGCAGAGAAACACTGAGATTCGTCACCAATTGAGCGAACAGCCCCATCGCCCCTGTGTCCAAATACATCTGCAACTGCGCCAGAACCGCCTTCCCAGGATACGCCCAATACGCATCGACCAACACCAAGGCATCCAGGATAGGACGACAGGCCCCCGAATCAAAGGGATCCGCTAAGACCCTCGCCGCCAATTGCTCCCACAGCACAAACCGCTGGGACTGTAAGTCAAATCTCAAATTAGCGCTTTGGCGCATTGGTGGTCTTTTTCTTGGTTACTGTCGTTTGGGTAGCCGGTGTCACCTCTGGCGTGAGTTTAGCCGTTTTGAGCAGTTCCAAAAACGCACGGGAATCCACATTTTCAGGATCTAAAACCAATACATCCTGAAAAATAGCTTCCGCTTTATCCCAGTTCGACTGAGCGTATTGCAAGGCCCCATATTCGGTCAAAAAGGTCACATCCGTCGGATAAATGGCCAACAATTTGAGATTTATTTTTTCAGCCAAGGTATATTTTTCTTGAAGTCGCAGAATATAAGCCAAGCGTAAATTAGCAAGATAATTCATATGGTCCAACTTCAAGATTTGATAGGCCAATGTCGTCGCTTCTTCATACTTTGTCTTGGTCATCAAGACCAGCATCTTACCCAATTTGGGTTCAATCGCGTCAGGCAATGCGCTAATCGCAAGATCATAATTTGCAATCGCATTCGCATAGTATCCAGAAATAAAAGACAAATAACCCAAACGCAAATTCACCGTATAGCTTTTGGGATATGTCGAATAAACCTCGCTCAATGATTTGATCGCGTCCTTATAGTCCCCCATTTTTTCATAATTGTACGATTTATAATACGACTCCTGGATTTCCTCTTGCGAAATCGCCACTAGCGACGAAGTCAAACTGAGTATCCCCACCATGATGAACAGTCCACATTTATTCATAAGCCACCCTTGTGATTGTATTTGATACGACAGGCATTCCCACCCCCCTTCCTTGGAAGGAGAGTGTAGGGATTTTGAGAGATTTTAAAAATCATAACCCAACATATACTGAACTTTACTTACCTCTGTTATCGACGTATCGCCATCTGCTTGCAGATATTGAAACTGATATCCCAAAGTCAAAGTCAGGGCAGGTGAGAACGAGTAGGTCGCAGACAGACTATAGCCATCACGTAGCAAATCAACGGTGTTATACAACACGTTACCACCACTAAACACACCATATCTCGCGTGTCCAAACCATGCTTTGGCAGACAGCTTCCAAGGATACAGATTATAGTTCAAAGCCGTTTCAATACCATTGAGACTTTCTGAACTCGTTCCAGAAAGAGAAATAATGTTCAATTTGGTGGTGAAGTCATAATACCCAAATGGCCATGCTGGTTGGAAATAAGACGTCATATAAGGAGAAAACTGCAACACCTTCGTGTCATCCGTATAAGTCGAAGAATACAACTCCAGACCCACTGTCGCCGACTTATACCCATAGAGAGAGACCTGATCAAAAGCAGCGCCAGCAATATAAACAGTCCCATCTACACCTGCGTCTGCACTTTGCACATAATGGAAACCTGCCTTCAGACGGGTATAAGGCACCCCGTAATAGGTATAAACACCCACATAATCCTGCTGATACAAATCACCATTGTCAGCCCGAGACATCCGATCATACTCGACTTCTAGAGAGTGAACGTCGTGACCAAAATAACCATAGCCACCCAAAACACTGGTATCCGCTTTACTATCACTCGTATAGTCAATAGGAACAGAGTACCCAAAAAAAGAGGCTGCAGCCATAACTGGCGCGGCAAATGCACAAGTCAAAAAAAGACCCAAAACAGGGATTGCATTGCGATAATTCATAGTCATTAAGACTCCTTTATGACTACAAAATACAGTGGATAGGGGCAGCTTACAACAAAACAAAGCACACTTCGTCGCTGATATTTGAAGAAACTAGTTATTCACAAAAAAATCCACGGCAGACACTATCCCAAATAACGCGCCATACCATGTCAGCGACATACGCAATACCGATGCGCCTTCACGTCGTGTACGCTGCCCCTTTTCCGGAAGAACCATCGGTTTATTATCGGGAGTCAACGCCATCACCAAACGAAACACCTGCGATTCATGACAAGCCTCAACATAGTGTGTATTACGACGATCATCAAAAAAAACACAGGACGACAAGTCTACATCCCCATACAGCGCAAAGACACCAATAGCTGGCACATGCGTCTGATTTGAGGCATAAATCGCATACCCCTTGGCCATTTCAAATATCGCAAGATCTTCTTTTGTCTCAAGAGGACACCCCTCTATCTGAGCAACATAGAGACGTCCAGACACGCCATTGTCTCTGATATTTGCCAAATCCGCCGCGGTACTGCCATGCAAAAACAATTTTCGAGATCCCTGATAAGCCTCTGGCAGTACCGGTTTCCGAACAATACGATGCATGTATTCGAGGGGAAAAGGCTGAATAGTAGCCGCCACGAATGGCAACCGAGCAGGACGCACGATTATTGCAGGGTGCCTTCTCATGGCTTTCGCCACAGGCATTGGGAGACAAGGGATACGTGATATACCAAACATAAACTTACTCCTGGGGTCTGTCTTTCTCTGTTTTCGAATCGCGGAAGAAAAAATTTCAAATTCTTTTCTATCTCAATGAATATGAAACAGCAAAAAAAAGCACGCACCCCTAAGACGAACAACTCACACTGAGGCTGCTATATTGGGATGGCGCAGACGCTTGTAAATGCTCCCAACATGGATGCGCCATATACGGACGTCGCAAAACATCGCAGACTTGCTGAACCAACGACGTATTGCCAGCCTCGGCCTTTTCGATGACCCACTGTGCCACCCAGTTACGCAAAATATAGGCCGGATTGACCTGCGCCATGTCTGCCAAAGTCGCCGCAGAACGTGGCCCCTGCGCGTCGTATTGTTCCAGCCAGGTTTTGAGCGCCCCCGGAGACAACGCTTCTTTCTCCACCCATTCACGGTCATCAAATTCACGTCCCAAATACCGAAAAAAACGGGTATAATCCATCCCCGACTGCGTCATCATCGTGATGAAGTGCCGCATAAAGGGCCACGTCACTTGTGTCTCTGGCAGCCCCAACTTTCGAGACATCTTCTTTAAATAATGGTTCGAAAAAACAGCATTATAATGATGCAATCCTTCTCGAATCGTATCATCCGAAAAATACCGAGACAGTGCACGCCCCAGCTGAAACAGATTCCACTCCACGATCTCCGGCTGTGCCCAATAGGCATAACGCCCCGTATCATCCGAATGGTTACACACATAACCAGGGTCATAGGTTTCAATGAAGCCAAAAGGCCCATAATCCAAGGTCACACTATGCACCGACATATTGTCCGTATTCAATACCCCATGGCAAAAGCCCACCGCCTGCCATTCCGCACACAGCTTCCCTGTATCCCGACAGACAGACAGAAACCACTCTGAAATAGACGATTCACCGCCATGGATACGGAGCACATTCGCTATCAAGGCATCCATCGCTTCGGTTTGGCCCGTATTCGCCAAATATTCAAAGGTCCCAAAACGGACAAAGCTCGGTGCCAAACGCAAGAGCACCGCCGCCGTTTCCCATGTTTCACGTCGAACCTTCGTTGTGCTACCCATCAGCGCCATGGCCCGCGTCGAAGGAATACCCAATCCATGCATATGCTCCGAGCAAAGATATTCCCGGATCGATGAGCGCAACACCGCACGACCATCTCCCATACGCGAAAACGGGGTCATCCCACTTCCTTTGGTCTGACATTCCCAATGCACACCCTCACGGTCTTTGAGAAAACCCCAACCCAAGGCACGCCCATCACCAAGCTGAGTGACATAGTGGCCAAATTGGTGCCCAGCGTACACCGTCGCATAGGAAGGGTGTTTATTTTCAGGCTGTCCATTCAGCCAAGAGACCCACCAGGCATCATCATGGTTGTCATAGGCAAAACGCTGGGCAAAAGCCGTGTTTTTCGCGATAAGGTAGGGCATATCCAGTGGCGTCGCTGACGTCGACACCACACAAGGTTGCGGCCAAAACGCCGAAGACAGGACTGTCTCGCCAGAGAAAGTTTCAGATTTAAGAGAATAATTGTTCATAAAAAGAGCATACAGGAAAAAACCGACAACCAGCCAGACACAAGCAAGATAGCAACGGTAATCGTTTCCTACACCAGGGGGGGGCTCTTCGCAGGGAACAGAAACACCCCCCGTCACCTGCGGTGACACCCCCCTTGTAAAGGGAGGCTTTTCAGAAAGGCCCCCTTTGCAAGGGGGAGGAGGTGCGCTCTGTCAGGGATGTAGGCTGCCCGGCTGAGCAGCAGACTGGGGGTGATCTTTCTTCGCATGGCTGTCTCTACCGCCTGGGAGAGGGTTTTAATGGGACCAACCCTTCGGCTACTCTCAGGGACCCCGCACCCCCCCATCTAGGAATCGATTACGCGGCACCCACGCTTCCAGGCGATCCAAACGGCCACCTATGATTCGTAAATCAGCACCACACAATGGGCAGAGATGCCCCGCTTTTCACCCTCAAAGCCAAGTCCCTCAGTCGTCGTTGCCTTAATCGATACCCGCGCAGGATCTATATGCGTGTGCATCGCCAAAACAGACGCCATTTCGGCCACATGCGGCATCAACTTGGGCGCCTGCGCCACCACGGTCATGTCAATATTGCCGACACGAAACTCCCGTTCGTGCAAAGCCGCAACCACTTTCGACAACAACTCAACACTACGAACACCGGCATATTGCGCATCCGTATTGGGAAACCATGTACCAATAGACCCCAAATTGGCAGCACCCAAAATGGCATCAATCAAAACATGCGTGACCACATCCGCATCACTATGCCCCAACAAGCCCTGATCATGGGGAATCTCAACCCCACCCAAAATCAACGGACGACCCGCCACCAACTGATGTGCGTCATACCCCATTCCAACTCTGATATTTAACATGTCTTACTCCTTATTCCACAGGCACCGTAGGCATCACGTCATAATAATCCAAAACCTTCGCAGCAATCTGCCTAAACACAGGCACTGCAACCGTAGACCCCCAAATAGACCCCTTTGGCGTATCCACAATCACCAGCACCAAATACGTCGGATCATCAATCGGAAACACCCCCACAAAAGAAGCAATATATTTCCCAGGGTCATAGCCCCGACCATCCGTACGTGGTTTTTGCGCCGTACCTGTTTTCCCACCAATACGATAGCCAGGAATACGCGCCCCTACAGCCGTACCCCGTTCCACCGTCATCTCCATCACTTTTAAGACTTCTGCAGATGTCTCCTCACTCACCACCTGCCCACGTTTTTCCAGTGGAACCCCCTTAACACGGGTCCCAGACTGATAAGACACATGACGCACAATGCGAGGCTTCATCAAAATCCCGTTATTCGCAACAGCTGCCACGGCTGCCGACATTTGCAACGGGGTCACCGCAATCCCCTGACCAAAAGACACCATCGCGATATCCGGCCCCGTCCAACTTTTCACAGGGCGCAACAAACCAGCAGACTCGCCGGGCAACTCCACATCCGATTTCTGGCCAAAACGAAACGACTCTATATAACTAAAAAAATCATCCTGTCCCACTTTTTGAGCCAACAAAGACGTCCCCACGTTCAGTGATTTCTCTAGAATTTCGCTGACCGTTCGGCGATCAGTTTCCCCTTCTGAGCGACCGTGTGCTTCACGAATCGGACGCCCGCCCACCATGATACGCTCAGGCACGATTAAGACACTCTGCGTCGTCACCAAGTCCAAATCCAAAGCAGCAGCCACCGTCACAATCTTGAAAACAGACCCTGGCTCATACATATCGGTCACCGCACTATTGCGCCGATACCGAGAAGAGGAGTCACTCCAGTGATTGGGGTCAAACTCAGGATAATCCGCCAACGCCAAGATATCCCCGGTTTTCACGTTCATTACGATCGCTTGCGCCGATTCCGCCTGAAAAGACAGTGCGCCTTCTCTCAAATATTTTTGGGTAAAAAACTGAATCGTCATATCCAGCGTCGTGTAGAGACGCCCACCATCAAAGGCTTTTGCAGATGTTTTCTGACCGGACAACAGACGAGCGCCACGGGGATCGCCCTCCACCA
>JAGYJO010000089.1 GCA_018402095.1 bacterium | reverse complement strand
CGGTGTGAGCGATTTCTCGCTCATACCCAGTTATCGTAAGCGCCAGAAAAAAATTTCAGGGAAATTTCTTGATACGTCATATCGTCCCAATTCGGCAATATGTCTCATCCGCTGGTTTGACGCTATTCTCGGCTGACCGCTATGATGCCCTGCATCATGATTAAAGACAAAAAACGTTCCTTTTTTATTCTCTTTCTTATCGTCGCAACCGAACTTATTGGTTTCGGCCTTATTATTCCCATCCTGCCACAAATTGCCAGTCGATTCGAAAACACACCGCTCAAGATAGGCTTATTGTTGGCCGCCTACTCCGCAGCACAATTTATTGCAGCACCCTTACTCGGGGCCTTGTCTGACAAATTTGGCCGTAAACCCATTTTATTGATCAGCAAACTAGGTACCGTATTGTCTTATATTTTGTTGGCTTTTTCCGGCAGCTATTGGCTCATTTTTATTTCACGTCTGATGGACGGATTTACGGGGGGCAATATCTCTGCAGCAAAAGCCTATGCCGCCGATATCACCACACCTGAAGACCGACCAAAAGGCATGGCTGTCATTGGCATGGCCTTTGGAACCGGTTTTATTTTGGGACCCGCACTCGGTGGACTCCTCTATGGCATTGGGAACCATGGCCACAGCGTCGCTGCAATTGTCGCAGGGAGTTTGTCTCTATTGGCCTTTTTCCTCACCTTGTTTTTGCTCGAAGAGCCTGAAAAACGCCACGAGAAAACACACTATTCGTTTAAAGATACCTTAAAATTATTCAAACACCGCGGTATCGCGACAATATGCCTCATCCAAGTCGGCTTCATGATTTTGTTTTCCAGCTTTGAAAGCACTTTCTCACTATTCACCGCACAAGGGTTTGGGTTCAACGAACGTCAAAACAGCTTTTTGTTTCTCTATGTCGGCATCTTGGCCCTGTTTATCCAAGGGGGACTCACCCGTCGTGCGCCAAAAAACCTCATACGCACCACCGGTATTGGACTACTCGCTGCCGGCCTCGGATTTTTGGCCATGCACGTCTCTGGAACCCTCTCTCTGTTGCTCATCGCATTGGCGATCCTTTCCTTGGGTGTTGGATTCGTCAACAGCTACCTCCCCTCACTGCTCACGGTCGTGAGTCCCGAAGGTAACCGTGGGGCCGTCATCGGCATTTACGAAGGTATTGGCAGCTTGAGCCGTATCATCGGCCCTTTCTTTGGGTATTGGGCAATCACCTCGCCACTCAACCACGGATATGGTTACTTTGCCGTCATCTTGGGATTCCTTGCGATACTCTTGTTCTTCGGATTTAGACGTCAAACACAATGATGCACAAAACCCTTCTGGATAGCGTCTCTCTCTCTGGGGTGGGTATTCACTCCGGCATCAAGATCCAGCTCACGGTGTCACCTGGAAAACCAGAGACTGGCGTTCGTTTTTTCAGATCAATTGAGAACACATGGTACAGTGTTCCCTGTGACGCCCAATATGCCATATCCGCAGCAAGAGCCACTATTTTGGACAAAGAAGGCATTCGCATACGGACACCCGAACATGTCTTGTCCGCGTTGGTGGGATTGGGAATCACATGTGCGGATATCACCCTATCTGACGAAGAAGTACCCATTCTGGATGGCAGTGCAAAATCTTTTACAGATGCTTTTTTGTCTGTGGGTTTTGAAACACTCAGCCCCATAGACCTACCCGCCATTACGACACCCATCACCGTACAAGGTCCAAACGGCAGCACCGCAACCGTCCTACCAGACACCGAACGCCGCTTCACCTTCCTACTTCATTTTGACAACCCGAACATTGGCTATCAGTACTATAGTTTCGTTTGGACACCCGATGGCTATTTGAACGACATTGCACCCGCGAGAACCTTTGGGTTCTACCATGAAGTCCAAGCGCTACAAGCCCGTGGATTGGCATTGGGTGGTAGCTTGGACAATGCCGTTGTCATTGGGGATGACGGCTATATGAATGACCTACGATTTCCAGACGAACTGGTACGCCATAAGATCCTAGACCTGATTGGCGATATGGCCTTGGTCGGCACCCCGTTCACAGGACATGTCATTGGGGTCGCCTCTGGACATGCGTTGCATGCCCAACTAGCGCAAGCGATTCAACACCAGTTCGCAACCTAAAATTATAAAACGGGCCGTATTTCGATCACAAGGGACGACACATCAACAACTTGGATACACGACATGTTTAAACATACAGCGACACCCGCAGAAACAGGACCAGTTATTAACCTGACGAAGCTCAGCCGCGAACACTTCCTAGCACTCTGCGATAGTGATACAACGTTACCCAAAGAGAGTCATCGTTCGTTTCTTAACTTTATAGAAACAACCACGCAGATTTCCGAGTATCAAAAGAAAGCCTTTCGATGCGATCTCCACTATCGCAACATAACGCCATCTGATATTGCTTTTTTGGATCTGGAACGGCGCTATCCATTTGCCCCCAACTCAACAAAAACATTCAAACCAGACAGGCCTTTTCCAAGCATCAGTCATGAGAACATTCGTCGAATATTTTCCTTTTATATCCAGTACAATGATCAAACACAAGACCATCATCTGTTTGAAAGTGGCTTTGCAGAAATACTGCGTAACGTCTTTCCATCAGAAGCCGACTTAACGCCAGAGACCCTCCGCCCATGGTTCCACGACACCGCCCAAATTCCCGGCATTGGATCTATCTTCAAAACACACGAACAAGCATTCATATCCGCTCTGGATCATTTGCATTATCCCGTCGAAATACAAGATACCGGCGCCCATATTTATGTGGGACAAACCCCTCTCTTGGATTCTCATTATTTTTGGAGCAGCATGCTCACTCTACGCCAAACAATCAATCCATATCACCCACCAACGATTCATATCATCAATTTAGAAGAACCCCCCAAAAGAAAAAACAGTACAGACACAACCAGTTCGGACACCACCACAGAAGACGCTGAATCGCCTTATTATTGGGAAACGCAAAAAGACAGTGAATGGACAGAAGGCCCCATCACCTTCACCACCACAAAGGTTATCCGAAACCCCTTGGACAAAGAGATCAAAACCTACAACATAACCATTCAGTCGCCAGAAACACCGGAGACAACAGCAAGCATCACCCACATCGCATGCTGGCCCGATGCCAACATTCCCAAGATGAGACACATGATCATGCCATCGTAAACACTCTTTTAAATTTGAAAAGAAAAAAAAAAGCTCACCACTGAAAACAGCATGCTCTATTGCAAGGCGGGACTAGGCCGCACGGGGGTATTTCGCATTGCACTCACCTATGCGATGCGAACACTACAAGGAAAATTCAGAATCCCACCAGGCGTGCTACTGGAGAACTACAGAGAAAACACACGCTATGGTGTCCAAACACCCGATCAATTCGCCTATTTACGTTTGATTTGCAGCACTATTGACGCAATGACTAGCGAGGACAACGCTTAGCCGTTCCTTGATGGAGACACGACGAATGGACTATGCTTTTTGCATCGTAACCATCATTTGAAAGCGACCTTTTTGATTTTAAACACCCTCATTCTACTCTTCGGAACAGCATCTTATGTCGCCGGCATCTGGCAAATGCTACGCGGAAAATACAAACCCAATACCTTTAGCCGTGTGATCTGGCTCCTCTTGGCGATCAACAGTACCGCAGGTGTCGTACTCAGTCAGAGCAGCCCAGCATCCGTCTTGCTCGCGTGGGTTTTTCTCATCGGCAATACAGCAATGTGCGTCATCAGTTTTTGGCATGGCACACGCCGCTTCGGATATCTGGAAATACTCTGTATGACACTTCTTTTGGTCAGCGCCGTTCTCTGGATAGCCAGCCCCAACCCCTTACTCAATTTAGGCATCGGATTATTTGCCCATCTCGTCGGGGCTTCCCCTACCTTTAAGAGCGTCTATCAGAATGGCAAATCCGAAAGTTTGGCCTTTTGGTCTTTGTTTTTTATGGCCAGCGTTTTTAGCTTGGTCGCCAGCATCGGCAGCCCCATCAGCAGTGTTATTTTCCCGCTATATTTTGTTGTGTTTGA
This sequence comes from bacterium, assembly GCA_018402095.1. GTDB lineage: Bacteria > Margulisbacteria > Marinamargulisbacteria > SXXA01 > SXXA01 > M30B43. The sequence goes on along the minus strand of JAGYJO010000089.1, from coordinate 2,032 downwards.
TGGCACGATGATGGGATTGTGTGTGCGAAAAAATCGGTAACCCTATGATTTAGAGTGCTTTTTTTTCAGATCAATTGAGCGCACATGGCACAGCGTCCCTGTAATGACCCCAGTTATGGGAGGCTGTTTATCACCCTAGGACGAGATAGTTACAACATTGTTTTAGGCTCTACCGAGCGAAGAGCCTAAAAAAGATATGCAATTTTTTCATCCACATACCGATAAAGACAGATAGTCCGTCAACAAACCACGCAGACCACATGATGTGTTTCACGACAACGCCAACAGCTATCGGAGATTTATGTGTACAAATTTATAGCACTGCCTATTCAAACCAACGCAAACCAATCAAACTCTCGACATATACAAATCAACGAACATACACCAGATGAGTTTTTCACCCAATTAGACAAATCAAACATCAAAACCCTATTCACACCCGTTTCAAAAAAAAATGCCGCCTGCTGGGTAGGCCCGATTGACCCCAATACACCCACCCTCTTTTTCAAAGTCATCCTGTCCATACACTTGGAAAAGCCCTTAGACTGCACCGTATTAAAAGGAAGTGATCATGACCACCCTTGGGATGCTATTCACAAGTTTCCGTTTCAATTAAAGCTATTTGAATGCACAGGAAATGACGTCGATGAGAATACAGCTATGCCCGTAGGTGATTGTAGATTTCATTTAGAGGCACCAGGCAGATCAGAAATAAAATGGATACAAAAAGGAAGCGTATCAACAGGTCAACAAAGTTTAAGCTTTATCAATGACTGTTTGCGATACATGAATATACGCTATTCACTACTGCAAGACGCCGCTACGGTCATGAAAAAAACATCCTTGGCTATGCTCAAAACAATGGAAGCAAAAGAGCCTTTTTATGCGAGATTTGGGTTTCATACAATGTCTTTCAATCAGCACATGTACGCTGGCTCAGGATACAAAGAACTTCAAAGTCAAGATATTGCCATTGAATCTTGGGCAAAAAAAACCATACAACAGACCCCTATGATTTCATTTTTAGACACGTTCCAAAAGGCAAATCTACCCCAAAAAAAATCTATTCAAATCACAAAGTCGCTCACAAACAAACAGTGTCAAAACAACGCACCTATTGCCCACGTTTTAAGGGACTACAAAGAAAAAAGCACAGCCAAAGAGTACACATCACTACTACACGACTTTCATAGCCAGATAAATGATTTTCTACAGCTACCTATTGCGCACCTCAAAGCTCACAACATAAACAGAACACTCTATTTAGCGCTCAACATTTCGTATCACCATGTCTTCATGATTAACGACAGACAGGCCACACCTACAACAGACACGACTGTAAGAACACCCGAAACGCTTTCAAATGAATCCATTTGGACCTGGTCAGACGTTATTCAAAACAGCGATACCCGTCCAAAAAAAGAAACGTCCTCAGCTATACAAACTGCCAAAAGAACCATTAAAATCAGTGCCCCTCGACAGTCTAAAATGTACAAGACACAGGTCTCTTAACCCATCTATACCCGTTACAAAATGAAAGATGGCTATACAGATTACCGCGTATGAAACCCCATATGGTTCGCCTGAATCCCCTTCGTTCCCAAGGCAATCAGAGAGGCCAAATGCACCGCCATCCCCGTCGAAACCACCGCTGCAATTTGGTCTTCTAGAGACATATCTAATAGTTTTTCCGCTATAGCCGCACTCGAAAAATGAGGGGCTCTCTGAAAACTTTCCGCAGGTATCGAAAAGCGACAGTGCCCTTCTAAATCACCATCTGTGGCTACGGTCCAGTCGACTATCGCCCCGTAGTGCTTTGTCGGCTCCGCCCTTTGAGTCCCAACATCTGCAGATGAAGTTGAATCTGACTTTGCCATGTTCTCGTTTCGAAGACAGGACTGATGCATGGCCAAAGACAGCAACACCTCATCCCATCCCATCGCCATCGCAGCAGCAGACATCCCGTTATCAAACCCTTTGTTATTCGTCGTCGCCCGCTCTGGACACGCATTGGCAAAACGACCCCCAGCAA
>JAGYJO010000088.1 GCA_018402095.1 bacterium | reverse complement strand
AAACGGAGAATAAATAGTGCCAGGTCTATATTTGGGATAATTCGTACCGGTTGTATGCCCTTTGTTGAGCTGAAATTCTACAAGACACCGCTGAATACACTTCCCCTGTTCTGGAGAAGCAACACCATAGAGCATGGCCAACAAGTTACCATCCGAAGAAAAGGTTTCCTGTTTTCCCTTCCTAGAAATCCAATCAACATAAAATTGACCATTCCAAAAGTGGTCATTCAAAGCCGCCTTGATACGAACAGACAACGCGTAGTAATGCTGAGATTCCTCTTCACGTTCCAGAATAGCCATCAAAGCCGCATAAGATCGGGTGGCTTGGTAATGAAGCACATTTGTATAGAGAACTTTGCCACGTTTTTTCAGACTATCGGCCCAACCAGCATAATGGCCTTCGACTATCAGGTTATCCTCATCCGGCGCTTGCAAATAATTCCAAGCCAAAATTTGTTTCAAACTGTCACTGTACTTACCTAGAAACGCCATGTCTTTGGATGCCAAAATATATCGTTCTGCCAAAATAATCAGCAATGAATTATTATCCACCGAGACAGAGATCCCTTTGTCTTCTTTATAACGTGCCTTGGGCGGATTGGCGTTGATTCCCAGATACTTCAAAAGAAAAATAGGCTGACCCACGCGCAAAGGTACTTGCCCATCTGGTCCCATATGCGCCATCAGGGTTTCCAAACCATGACGAACAACCTCATAGTCACCCAACTTCAAAGCACCCCAACTCGCAAACGCAAAGTCTCTTGCCCATACATCTGAAAAGTGACCATTCCCTGCGAGAATGCCATTGGTCGCATAACGATCTTGCAGGGTCGAAACCGCCATCTGATAGGCCAATGAGACATCTTTATCTGACTTTAGAAAACCCTCTTTAGACGAAGATACAGTAGTCATAAACGTTCCTTTCTCAGAAAGAATTGATTGTGGGCGATGACAAAAGATCGGAACAGGCAGGATTATTGTTCAGCTGTGCGTGATAGGTTCTTCTCAAAGACGTAAACAAAGCTTGATAAGCATCACCTTTGTAATCAGGAAAGGTCCAAGGTAGACTTTCCCATTTTTTATTGTGATATAACAGCGTAACTTCACCATATATTCCCCCAAAAAGAGGAATTCTATGCGCGAAATTTTTCGTGGATAGCAAAATAAGGTTGTGTAGAAACAACAAACCAGGATCCAGATTGATTTTTCGTGAACCGTTCACCATGTATTTTGATTCCAAGAGACAACTTTTTTGTTTGGCTTCAGCAAGTTTTTCGGGGTCATAAAGGTCATCGATAGCGACAAAAAAACGACGCAAACCAGGCCCCATCTCTGCCGTGTAATAGTCCGTATGATCAAAAGAAAAAAAGGTCGGTTCATCCGCACCCAAAAGCGTCAGATCGCCATATATCTGACGCAAATCAGCTACAAGAGGCGCAATATCAAAGGCTTGTGGACATAGCACCCCAACAAACAACTTCCCAAAAGAAAAAGAGGCCACCCCTTCTAATAAGGAATGCGCCGAGGTCACAGGTAGGGCTTGATCAAAGCATCCACATCGGTGAAGCTCTGATAGCCCACTACCCGTTTCACAAGGTGACGGTTGCGATCCAAAATAAAAGTAGCCGGAATACCGGGTAAGTTACCAAAGGTTTCGGAAAACCCATCATTCATCATACCCACAGGATACGTAATGTTGTGTTTTTGCAAGAAAGAAACAACCGGCGAAATATCGTCATCGAGAGAAATCCCAATCACGACAACATCTTTCGGATACGCATTGGATATCGCGACAAAATGTGGCATTTCAGACACACAAGGTGGACACCACGTCGCCCAAAAGTTGAGAACAATCACCTTACCTTCAAAATCAGCAAGCGATAAAGATTTCCCAAGGCCAGAAATTTTCAAATCACCCGAAACAATCTGAGTTCCTTTTTCTGGCCTGAGTTGCATATTGGGAAATTGAAAAGACCGGGCAGCCACGAATACGGCCAGTCCACAAACCAAGAAACCAACAACAACAGGCAAAAAAAACTTAGACAATTTCATTTAAGACGAAGCTCCTTGTCTATCGACGAAAAGACCGGCGTTTTCCTTAGAAAACAAGGCATCCAATTCAGCTTGAAAATGAAGCAATTCATCACGCATCGTATCTTGGTATTTTTTGCTTTCCAATACAAGCTTTGGAACCAGTCCTTTGTAATACTGAATACCTTCTTGTAGGTTCGCTTTAAACTCTTGAAAGTAGCGAATTTGTTTGTCATTCACTACGGGCAAAGACTTTTGAATCTCTTTTCTGAAATACTGTATATACATAAGCAACTCATTGATTAAAAATTGGATCTATAGGTATCATTCAATAGATTCAAACGCCCATAAATGTGAGACCATCTCTGAAAGCGAGACTATTTTGGAAAAATACGCCAAGTTAGGGCCAGGACAAACAGCCGTCATCAAAAGGTCTTTTGTTTTCAATCCCATAGGCAATTAAGAGCACCCGCCCAAGATCTTCGCAAAGACATCTTTGCCCAAACATTTTTCTGAAACAGCGTCAAAGCTGGATCACCCGCCAAGGTTTCTTGCAATTGTGCCAACTTCCGCTTTTGAAACGTTGTCGCTGCTGAACAAAGCGGCTTTTTGGTGAATTCTAAATTGGAAACCAAATACCCTTTCGGACAAGGACTACCCGGTTTACCATTCGCAATTCGTTCTAATTTCTGAGCCTCACTTTTGGTGCCACGAACCGTATTAAATGGAACACCTAGCGGTGAAATATCCGATAAATACAAATCGTCAGAACCAACTGAGGCCAAATGATTACGCGTTTCATCATCCAATGTCGTGGCTTCTGGAACCAAGAGAAACGGGGTAGCCCAACCCGTCCCCTGAACACCGTAATGATCAAACAAAAAGCGCTGTTCATTGGCCGTGCCGATACCACCTTGTACGGTCACTCTGAGAGATGGAGAGGCAGGCAATAAAGGTCTGGATTTCAAAGCCAAGGCCTCATTGCAAATCCCAGATAAAAAGGCGGCTAATTCCGATCCTTTGGTTTTAAATTCTTCCAAAATAGGTCCCATCAAAAGACCATCTGTAGCGAAAGCATGTCCGCCGCAATTGAGACCCGACTCAATACGATGCTCGTAGACCCAAATACCTTTTTTAGCCAGAAACTTACCTTGGGTAAGCGACGAACGGTAATCAGAAACTTTCAAAATAATCCGTTTACGAATATACCCCGTCTCATCAGGAAACAAATCATCAAACTTGTCCAAATAAGCATATAAACGACGGTTAAACCCTGCTGAAAAGATAATCGAAGCATCCAAATCACTCATGGCAAAACCACGCAATGCGGACAACGCATCTGAATAATCATCCGACATAAGTTTTCCGTTTTGGTCGTAATTCTGACGATCCAACTTGGTCATAATATTGACGTCAATTGCACCAGCGCGCATATCGGAACGTAGCTGGTTTTGCATTCTTTCTTTTTCAGAAACATCCTCAGTCTGAAGCATGTGGTTGTATGCGCGTTTGAGCTCACTGGTTTCAGGCAGCATTTCAAAATATTTTTGTATCTCGCTGCCGTCTGAAAATTCACGAGATTGAATAGCCGAAAATTCCTTTTTAACTATTTTATGCAACAAATTCAGATATGCCGTGATACGACGGGCACGATAGTCTTCGTCCCATTTCCGAATAGGTTCATAGTCCCAACCATAAACTCCAAGGTAATATTGGCGCATGGTTTCACACAATTCATCATCACCGATAGATACAACAGACGAAATCCCATATTTGGCAACTTTTATGGGGGAATCAATAGTAAAACCTGTTCCCATCACGGGTATATGGAACTCATGAACATGTTGCATGGTAGTTTGGCCCTTAAGTGTTAAGTAGTATATCGGCCACAGGGTCTGTGGCGTAGGTCACCATATTACAGAATTTTTCAGATCGGGGCAACGACCCTAAACCATCGTTGCTCCGCTACCCCCCACAATGTTATATATTTAGGGAATTCTGTCTTCTTTTATTAAAAACGTTACGCGTGGAAGGATATTTTTGCATGACATCTCAGGCAGCCAGCACCATCACACATGTCCCTCTTTTAGATCTACAAGCTCAGTATGCGCCCATCGAAGCCGATATACGCGCCGCTTTTGAAACCGTTTTGTCTGAAAAGCAATTCATCATGGGGCCTCAAATCGAAGCTTTGGAAAAAGAAGCCGCCATCTACTGCCAAACAAAGTACACATTGGGTGTATCTTCAGGAACAGATGCCTTGGTTTTAGCGCTCATGGCCATGAATATTGGCGCAGGCGACGAAGTCATCACCAGCCCGTTCACCTTTTTTGCAACAGCAGGATCAATTTCCCGCGTGGGTGCAAAACCGGTATTTGTCGACATTGATCCTGAAACCTTTAATATTGATGCCTCAAAAATAGAAGCCGCTATCACACCCAATACAAAAGCGATTATGCCCGTCCATCTATTTGGACAAATGGCCGACATGGACAGCATCATGGCCATCGCAAAAGCACACAACCTGTATGTCATCGAAGATTCAGCACAGTCACTGGGATCTGAATACAAGTCAAAAGACGGCAAAACCTACAGAGCTGGCAGCATGGGTGATGTCGGATGCTTTTCTTTTTTTCCTAGCAAAAATCTAGGCTGTCTCGGCGACGGCGGACTCGTCAGCACCAATGACCCTGAACTATATGACAAAATGAACATCATGCGCGTTCATGGATCCAAGCCAAAATATTACCACCATGTCGTCGGCGGCAACTTCAGACTCGACACATTGCAAGCGGCTTTCTTGCTCGTCAAATTACCATTATTGGAACAACAACACCGTGATCGTATTGAAAATGCTGCGTTTTACAACCAAGAGTTGGCCGATATTGCAGACATCACGCTACCAGCTGTCAAAACACCAGGACGTATGATCTACAACCAATACACGCTCATCGCAAAAGACAGAGACGCACTCCACCAAGCACTCAACGAAGCCAAAGTCGGCAATGCGATTTATTATCCCGTGCCACTTCACTTGCAAGAATGTTTCTCCGACTTGGGTCACAAAGTGGGTGATTTCCCAATATCCGAACAACGGGTAGCCGATGTGCTTTCCATCCCTATTTATTCCGAGCTTAGCCAGGAACAAATGGGTTACGTCGTCGACACTATTCGGAAGTTTTACAACGCCTAAGTTTTTTTTGTCCGTTTGGCAGAGCCAAACGGACGGAGCCCTTTTGTTAAAGGGCTCACACCTTTTAACTCCCGCGATTAAGCGTTTAACAAATACCCCAACAACAACCTCGCCCCTACGCCAGACATACCCTTCACCTGATAGCCACTGGTTTTACCAGAAATCATCATGCTCGCAATATCCACATGGGCCCAAGGCCGTCCGTCAATAAATTGCTCCAAGAACTTGGCCGCCGTACATGTGCCACCCTTGCCCGTCTCATTGGCATTCGCAATATCCGCGACATCTGATGACATCGCATCCAAAAATCCATCATACAAAGGCAACTGCCATACACGCTCGCCACTGGCTTCTCCAGACACAGAAAGCGCAGCAATCAGTGATGGGTCATTGCCCAACACACCACAAGCCAAATCACCCAACGCAACACCACATGCCCCCGTCAAGGTCGCCATATCAATCACAGGAGAGGCATCTTCACGACATGCAAGGGTCAAGGCATCCGCCAAAATCAAACGCCCTTCCGCATCGGTATTGACGATCTCTATCGTTTTGCCATTCATCGCACGAATGATATCACCAGGTTTCAACGCATTCCCAGATGGCATGTTTTCCGTCAAGGCAACTATACCCAATACATTTTTAGAAAGAGACAACGTCGCCGCTCCCCATACAGCAGCCAACACACTGGCAGCACCGGTCATATCCGCCTTCATGTCTTTCATACCTCTGCCGGGCTTAATCGAAATACCACCAGAATCAAAGGTAACCCCTTTACCAACCAAGCCCACTGGCTGAGCATCTTTCACGGGCAGATACCTCATCATCAAAAGATACGAGGGCTCATCCGACCCCTGACCAACAGATAGGAAAGAGCCCATACCAAGGGCCTTTGCCTTGTCACGA
>JAGYJO010000087.1 GCA_018402095.1 bacterium | reverse complement strand
AACAGCCTCTTCTTCTGTTCTTGTACAGAACTATTTTGAATTTTCCAATACAACGGGTAATCACCAATTGCGCATACCTTTAGGCGATGCTCGGGTATTTGCAGACTCTGGCGTTGTGGATTTGGAAGGCGTTACGTTTAATAACAATACTATTTCTGGTATTCAGTCGCTCAATGTATCCGGCAGTGTAACTGTCGATACAGGAACGGTAACACTCAGCGATACGATATTGGATGTGAATACCAATACATTGTATGTAGGTACCAGTGGTTTTGTGGGTGTTGGGACAACGTCACCGTCAACGGCACTTCAGGTTGTCGGTACTTTAAATGCCACTTATTTTTCTGGTGATGGATCTGGTTTGTTTAACTTGGACCCCACATGGACACAAAATTCAGATTTAACGATGTATTACAATAAAAATAATGTCGGGATTGGTGTTACAACGCCATTGGCATTGTTGCATCTTGCGGGAGGGAGTGTGTCTACCCCTTCTTTGATTTTGGGATCTGCGACCGCTCTAACGGGATCTCTTGTTCCCGGTGCTATGGAGTATGACGGTACCTGGTATGTTTCTGACGCGTCTGCCCGGCGTAAATTGGCGACGTGGGATGGGGCGCAAACCTTGACGGCGACGACACTTGCCAATCCGACGGTTTCAGGTGTTTTGACTATGACGGGGACGCTTTCAGGGCCGTCTTGGTCCGTGTCTGGGTCTGGGGTATCTGGTTTTTCTCGTATGACGGTGGGGTCTCTCAGTGTGACCGACGATAGCCTGTATTTGGCGGGGACAACATTGAATGTTGTGGCGTCCACTGATTTGAAACTGATGAACGTTGTGCTGTCTACAGATAACCGTTTGTATGTCCCTATGGGTGTTTTGCGTTTGGGTCAGTCATCAGATACGTTGTCTTTGTCCGGGATTACCCTTAATGGCACCGTTCTTTCTGGAATGACCGGTTTGACGCTGGTGGATGGTGATATCTCAGGGGTAGACCAATTGTCTGTTTCTGGAAATGCTCTTTTGGACGGATCTGTTGTGCTGCTGTCTGGGGATGTGAGATTGCCTGTTTCTACGACAGTATCGTCGTCGAGCAATGTTGATTTGGCATTTGTCATGCCGACGGGAACATTTGGAGTTACGGCCAATCGTTATTCTGTGAATAACACTTCTCTCGTGATAGAAGATGGACGTGTGGGTTTGGGTGGCGATCCCAATGAGATGGATCGTTTACTGGTGGTTGGGACGGTTAATGCCACCAAATTTGTTGGTGATGGCTCTGGATTGACGGATCTGCAAGTGGATTCACTGTGGAATAGTGTTGGATCTGATCAGATTGTCTATACCTCTGGCAACGTGGGGATTGGTCGTGAAACAGCGGATGCCTTGTTGCATTTGGGTCAAGGAAGCACGACGCGTTCTGCTTTGATTTTAACCCCAGGAGGATCCTTACTCACGACGCCTGTAGAAGGTGCTTTAGAGTATGTTTCTGGCTTGTATTATACAGATGGCCTAGGTCGTCGGACGGTTGTTAATACAGATACGGCGCAAACACTTTCGAATAAAACATTAAATGCACCCACAATTGCGGGTAATATTTCTGGGCCTTCTTGGAGCTTATCTAGTACAGGCAATGCGGTACTTTCTCAATTGAGTGTTGGCAATATGTTGGTGTCTGGTACCGCTGTATCCACCACGACCTCTGATATTCTTCTTCAACCGGGGTCTGGTCTTCTATTGATCTCTGATTATGCACAAATCAGTTCAGGGAATGGTTCTCTCGGTGAGATTCGTTTTGCGACAAATGGACGGGTTGTGTCGGATACAGGTGTTTTGGCATTGGGTACGGTGACGATTAACAATGCCGCCGTTTCAGGTATTTCTACATTGGATATGTCTGGGGCGTTGACAGGTCCTACGGCCTTGGTTCTGGCTGGGCCTTTGTCCGGAGCTACGACGATGACCGCTGATAGTCTGGGTTTGGCAGGACGTGTGACTGTTGACGCCTCTGGTGTGGTGTCTACGGGGGACTTTTCTATCTCTTTGGCTGCTAATAAATCTGTATCTCTTTTAACGTCAGGTACAGGCGAAGTGGTTGTGACGGCCAATCGTTTTCGTGTGAATCAGTCTTTATTCGTTGTTGATTCTGAAAATGGGCGGGTTGGTATTGGTGCGGATCCTGCTTTGGATGCACAGTTGGTGGTCGTTGGTACGGTTAATGCCACTGCGTTTGTGGGGGATGGTTCCGGCTTGTCCAACTTGGACTCCGCATGGAAAGAGGATTCTCTTGGTCGTTTGTACTATACGACTAACGCGGTGGGGATTGGTGTGACTGAGCCGTTGGCCACCTTGCATTTGGCGGGTGGTACCACGACGACCCCTTCCATGATTATCGGTGCAGCGACCGCGTTGACGGTGAGTCCTCCCGAAGGGGCTTTGGAATACTACGGCAATACCCTATATATTACGGATGCAAGTGCCAGAAGAGCGCTTGTGACAACGGATGGTACACAGACTTTAAGCGCTAAGACATTGTCCGGCGCATCGTTGTCTGGCACGACGACGGTAACGGGTTTGATGGGTGCTACGGGATGGTCTTTACCGACCAATGGTGATGCAGAATTTGAGACAGTGACACTTGGCTTATTAACGGTTAGTGCGGATACGATGATTACAACGGAAGATCAGCTGGATATTTCAGCAGGTATTACGACCAATATTCAAAATGTGTTCGCATTTAGTGATGATACCCAAAGGCAGTTTGTTGTGTCTGATGGGGATTTGGCTATTTTTGCACGTGATGGATTGGTTCTTTTGGAGGGCGTGACTTTTAATGCTGGTGCTATCTCTCTCGATGGCGCGTTGACGGCTACGGATGTCTACATGTCTGGTGTGCTTCGCTCTGAAAGTGGATCGTTTCAATTGCCAGCGGGTGGCCAATGGACAGCTTCTGACAACCAGGATATTTCGTTTTCCCAATCAGGAACGGGTGCTTTTGCGATAGACACCAATCGCTTTACTTTGAATACCACCGATTTGGTTGTAGAACCTGATGGTCGGGTTGGTATTGGGATCGTTCCTACGTATTCTGGGTTGGCTGTTGTGGGTACAGTCAATGCCACGACGTTTGTGGGGGATGGTTCTGGACTGACCAATGTGGCTTCTATATGGAGTCAGTTTAATAATAATGCGTATTATAATTTAGGGTCTGTTGGTATAGGTACGGCTCTGCCCAAAGGCCATTTGCATATTAAGGCTGGGACTACGGCAACACCGTCTATGATTTTGACGACATCGGGATCCTTGGTGAGTACCCCTATTGCTGGTGCTATCGAGTTTGTCGGTCTGAATCTATACATGACTGATGGCGATGGAGATCGGTATCAAGTTTTGACAAATAAAGCTGGGCAAACCTTGTCGGGTATCGGATTCTCATCGCCATCGTTTTCGGGAACAACTGCTTTCACGGGTGCCGTCACAGGGACTGGGTGGGGTGTCACAAATGCTGGCGCTGGTACGTTAGCCAGTCTAGTGGTTGGCAATACATCGCTGTTAAGCGATAGCTTATTACATTCAGGGGGCACCGATTATTTGGTATCTTCGGATGGTAAAGTCTTGGTTGATACGGCATTTCAGTTTGATGGAGACACAAGGACTCTTCAAATTGCAGGTGGAGACGCTGCGATAGAAAGTGTGGCTGGTGCAGTACGTATTGAGTCGGTCACAGTGAACTTAGGTGCGATTTCTGGTGTGTCTAGTTTGTCCATGTCGGGTGATTTGATGATTGGCGGCGGTATTTCTCCGTCGGATAATTTTGCGATTACATTACCTGCTAATAAGAACTTTTCAGTACTAGGTTCGGGTACGGGAAGTGTTGGTGTGACGACCAATCTTTTTGCGATTAATAATACAGCCTTGGTTGTAACGGCCAATAATTACGTTGGTATCGGCAAAACAAATCCAACTACACCCTTGGATGTCGTGGGTACGCTGAATGCCACGTATCTTTCGGGTGATGGTAGCGCGATTACAGGTTTGGATTTTGCATGGTCTCAGAATGCTTCCGGAAATATTTACCATGAAACGGCGGATGTTGGGATTGGCACCAGTGAGCCTCTCGTACCACTTCAAATTCTTAGTACAAAGGGTGTTTTGTTTTCGCTTGCAGGCGAATTTGATGCGTTGGGCGCTAGCCAGGCCATTCCAACTTCTGGCGCAGGTGTCTACACGATGTGGTATCCCGGGAAAGCCGCTTTTCGATCAGGACGCTTGACTGATACCCATTCAACTTATTGGGATAACGCTAACATTGGTTTGTATTCGGTTGCTTTTGGTTTGGATTCACAAGCTTCTGGTAAGGCTTCTGCCGTATCTGGAGGTCAAGGGAACCAAGCGCTAGCGCAATACGCTGTTATTTCAGGCGGTTTCGAAAATAGTATTGCTAGTGCTAGCGACTACAGCGTTGTGGTGGGTGGCTATCAGAATACACTCACTTCGGGTACCCACGGGGCCATTATAGGTGGATCTGGACACAGCATTGCAGCTAATTATGCATTTGTTGGGGGCGGAGAATCTCAGACTATTTCTGCGGCCCATAGTAGTGTTGTCGGTGGTGCTCAGAATCGTATTGCTGGTACTTATTCATTCGTTGGCGGTGGTTTGAGCAATAGGGCTGACGGGACCAAGTCGTTTGTTGGTGGTGGTGAGCTTAACGTTGTCACTGGTAATTTTGCTGTTGTGGCCGGAGGGTATTTGAATAGTGCTGTGACACCCTATACGGTTGTGGCTGGGGGCTATGGCAACATAGCTGGAGATTCGGCTAACAATTATGCAGCCGTTTTAGGTGGTTATGAGAACCAAGCTTTAGGGGCCTATAGCCTTGTTGGTGGGGGGTACCAAAATATAGCGAATGCGGATTACGCAACGGTTCCAGGTGGTGATCGTAATGAAGCCAATGGTGCGTATAGTGTCGCTATGGGGCAACTGGCAAAAGCTGAACATTCAGGAGCCTATGTTTGGGCAGATGCACAAGCTAGTGCTTTTTCATCTACGGCTGAGAACCAATATCTGATCAGAGCGAATGGGGGGGTTGGTATTGGAACGAATACACCGTTGGCTATGTTGCATGTTAATTCTGATGCAACGGCCAGTCGCTTGTTTGTGGCACAAGGAAATGACGCCCGGTCTGTTTTTTCTGTGACGACATCGGGAGACGTTGGTGTAGGGACATTGACGCCATCTGTGAATTTTCATGTGTTGGGATCTGCTTCTACGGCTGTTGCCTTGATTGCGCCTGACACTTCAGATAATGGTAGCTCGGAACTGAAACTTGGTGAAAACCGTTCTTATACAGAAGGTATTTCTTTGCAATATGAGGGATCTACGGATCTATTTAAAATAGCAGGGCTGTCGAATTTTATACCTTCTGGACCACACTTGGTGATCCAGAAAGTCACCGGGAACATAGGTGTGGGTACCTCAAACCCCGTAGAAAAATTGACACTCGAAGGTTCCTTGGCTCTTGCTGAACGGGGTAGCGCGCCAGATGCGACTACGGGATATGGCAAATTGTATTATTATGACAACAATCTGTATTTCAAACCGGGCACAGGGTCGGCGAGCAATTTGACGCAAGTTGGGACGTCTCTTTGGGAGAGTTCTGGCAATGATGCTTATTATTACAATGAGGCTGCCAATGGCGGAAACTTGGCAATAGGAACAACCAATGTATCGTTTTGGGAAGATTATAATGCGATTGAATTGGGTAATACTGCCGCATTGGTTTTTGACGCTAGAAATGGCTTAGACGAATACCATAGTATTAATAATGCAAACTATAATAGTGGGTGGATATATAAAAGTGATGGCCTTGCTAGCCGTTATACACAAACGGTTGGGACCCATGCCTTTTATACAGCGGCATCGGGATCCACGGCACAAGCGATTACATGGGGCACGCCGACTTTGTTTATGGATACAGATCACAATGTAGGTATTGGTACATCGTCGCCTGCTGTTAAGTTGGATGTAAATGGTCAGGTCAATGGAACGATTTTCGAAAGTACGGTTGCTGATGGTACAGCACCTTTAATTGTAGCGAGTTCGACATTGGTGTCTAACTTGAATGCTGAATATTTAGCCGGTAAT
>JAGYJO010000086.1 GCA_018402095.1 bacterium | reverse complement strand
CAGGTTAGACCTCAGACAAGAGAGGCGTCGTTTCCATTAACTCATATTTATTGGGATTTTTTTTCTTGAGAGACTCACTCTCTGTCAAAAAAGTGTCAGCAACATCCCGCCCCACCATACACCCGGCAATGTTCAGAGAAGCCACCAATGCCGCACGATAAAAAAGATCTCTCTTCTCAGAATCAAAAAAAGACGCACCCTTGGTCAATTGTGCATTTAATGCAAAACCCAAGGATGCGGAAACAAGCTGAGAAGTTGCCGCCGCATACGGATAATGAGACGGGCTCAACATCTTGATCCCAAGGGTTTGCAAGACACTCCCAGTGAACATCCCCACACTCAATGCAGAGAAAAGGGCTGTGTTTTTCAAAGACTGATTGGAAGAAACATATTCACGACCCGCTTCTGCGAAACCCATCCCTACCGCAACCGCACAAATCCCCCAAGTCAGGAAGGGTTGATGTCTATGCTCTGAACGCGATTCATCCGACACCATCGTCTTCCCTACAATTTGGGAAGAAATCTTCAAAGACCCCATACCTACCGCCGTCATCATCCCTACGGAAGAGGCATGTTCCTGATAGGGTGTCGCATTTTTGATCGTATCGTAGAGGGGCAATTCTGCCAGTTGAATGAGCGTATTCGTCGCTACAAAGGCCACAAAAAAAGGCAATGCCTCACACTTTTTGATGGCAACAGTCTGAGCCGCGATCACCCCGCCCAAACACAGAAACAAACCAAGATCACGACAACCAGCCAAAACAGTTTTGTCACTGTCATAGAGAAACGAGGCATAGCCCACAAACGCTGCAGCCGTGAAGCCAACCACAGACCTAAACACCGTCGAAGATATATTTTTTTCATCCAAATACAAGGCGGGAACAGCAAGATTTTTATACATTTATTTTTCACCTAACAAGCTATTTAACCTGAATTATGGATAAGTAGCCTCAAAACAGGGGTCAAAGGGGGACGGGCAGTCATAAACTGCCGTCATCGATCGACTACCCGACAGGGTGCTCCTTGAGCAAAAGTCCCCTTTAAAACACCTAGTCCACT
Source organism: bacterium (assembly GCA_018402095.1). Lineage (GTDB taxonomy): Bacteria > Margulisbacteria > Marinamargulisbacteria > SXXA01 > SXXA01 > M30B43. The sequence goes on along the minus strand of JAGYJO010000086.1, from coordinate 5,120 downwards.
TACAGCGCTGTGGCGAAGACTAATGCCCCCATTTTAGCCTCACCTTATCCATAACTGAGGCTATTGGAGCCTGATTCATATCAATATTTTTCGCAAAGAATTTCATAACAATGTCCACATAAACGTTTACACCATGGGAGGAGACTGCCAGTAAAGACCACCCCCGTCACTACATGTTTCCCCCTTAGGAAGGAGACTTTCAATCGTGTGAAAACGATTACAGCCCCAACGCCGCAGACGATAGCCACGCAGGTCCTATCCAACTGCTACCTCACTTTATGTACAAATCCCACCACGTCCACCCTCATACGCCACGACAGCGGACTTACCGATCAACAACCACCTGGGCCATCGATCCCAGGCTTGCGACCCAAAAAAACAGCCTGCCTCCTGGGATGCCGTCATCACTCCAGCCGCAACCGGCCCCGCGATAAATCTCAAAAAACCCTTACAGCTATTGCAATGACCATCAGCGCCCTCAATGGACCTTTTTCATGTCTTAAAAAAATTAATCCATAGGCCCCGTCTCCCAAACCCGCTGTGTGGTCGATGGGATCTGGCACCGGTGAGGAACATTGCTATCTCTGAGAGCGTGGGAGCACTGCAGCCAAAACTCCCTGGGCGGCGACATTCCGCCATGCATTCGTGAGCCAACACCAGAAGCCGCTGAAATGGGTTTCGTCTCGGGTCAGATTTATCTGTAGCTCCGTAGAAGATTTTCCATGGGAAAGGTGCGCATATCGGGGTGCCCCACTGGCCGATCACCGCCGTAAATGTCAGCCATGTCATCCAATATTTACCCCCAGAAATCCGCGAAACTATGATGACAGGCATTGCCATGCATTTGCAGCCTGGCGGAATTCTCAGTATGAGAACCATCACCCCTTCTGGTCCTTTTTTTGAAAAAATACAGGCCCAAAAAGAAGCGCACCCCACCTTATCCAACGCATTTTTGAATCATGGGACATTTATCCAGTTCTTAGAGCCCAAACAGATGGATGCGCTCTTCGACTCTCGCTATACCACCCTCGGAGATTTCTCAACACAGCTCACGCCCTACCAATACGGCGTCGGCGTTCCCTTGCACTCGTATATGCGTATCTCCCAATATTTGGCGCAAGACTCGGTGCTAGATCCAGGCATCTCTCGACCACCTTTTTTGCGCTATGTATCCGAAACTTTATCGCCCCAAAACTATACAGCAGAAAACCCCATGCGCATGCTCTGCGTAGGCTATCCCGAACATGATGGGGTGATGCAGGAAATTTCACACACCCTCCACCGCTACTATGGCAACAACGTCACGATGACAGCGGGAGAAGGACCCACACCCCAATTTCCTGACAACAGCTTTGATGCCATCTACCTGACGGCTGACCACCATATGCCACAGTGGGAGAGCACAACAGGGTTTCGGGCCAACCTACTCTCCGGAAAATGCCAAGAAAACTTACTCCGCATGGTCAGACCTGGCGGCATTATCAGCGCCAATGTCACCAAACCGGCACGCACAGACAGCACATCACCTTCGTTAGCCACTATTCGAGAGTCTTTTTTTTGCGCCCCTGAGCAGAATCCATGCTTGGTCTTAACCTCAGGCAACGTCTACCGCAACCAGCAGCCAACAGGCCATGATCATGTCTGGCGTCTGGCCACCCGCGTCGATCGCAAACCTGACCAGTTTCGCTATATCCCCAAACGAGGCATGCACCACGTCGCCCATCAGGTTAGCCCTATTCCAGGCTTGACCATGAGCACAAAACCAATCCTTACATCCACGGCGTTGGACGCATTGATCACCCATACCACCGGCTATTTTGAGAGTGCGCTTCAGCAGTCTCTCACGCAGGAAGCCACCTACCACGGCTACACCAAACAACAGTCCAAACCCGTGACCCTTCACGACGCATCCACGACGGCGTTACCCGTACAGCTCTTTCGTGACTACGGGGACCATGGTTTGTCGGCCAAAGGCCATGATTTACTCTATTTTCCCCGCGATCGCATGCCAACACCATTGGGCACACTTTACCAAAACATTTTAAGCCATCCCGATGTCCAAAATGCCTTATCCGATAGCCACTTGCCGTTGACCAGTACCAATCTCTCCACACGATTGACCATCAATGCCTACCGCTTATTAGACCCCAGCACAGGACAACATGCAGGATTCCCTCCGCATGTAGACCTTTCTTCCAATGGAAAAATAACGGTCATTGTGTCCGGCACTACAGAAAAAATGTCTTTTTTTCGTTTGGGCAGACCCGCAGAAGGCCCTTTGTCACGGGAAGACATAGCACTGGGCAAAGAGAGGCAAATGCTCAGCATTCCCCCTGGCGCACTCACAGTCATTCGGGGACATGCGTTGACCCACTGGGCACATGAAGTCCTCCCAATGGTACGAGATCCCCGTCAATCCTACTTTTCTTGGGTCTTTGGGATACAGGGCCGATAACGACCCGGGTAGCCTTACCCAACAGCCCCATTAGGTTTCAACAACCGATCATACATATGAAACCCAAAGGCTTTTACCAATCGGTTACAAAAATCCAAGCCACGCTCCGAGTTGCCATAGCGGTCCAAACGGGGTGACCAGACCGTAATCCCACAAACCCCTGGCACGACGACCATCAAGGCACCCGACACACTACTCTTCGCAGGCAATCCGACCGTAAATGCAAATTCACCTGAAAAATCATACATGCCACAAGAGTACATCAAGGACAAACAATCCTTGGCCGTCGATCGGCTAAACACACGTTCGCCAGTAATGGGACAGACCCCGCCATTGGCCAAAGAACCTGCCACAACCGCCTGAGTGCGACATGTCATTTCGATAGCACAGCATTGGAAATAGAAATCCAAAACCTGATGCAAATCAATCCCTTCAGGAAATGCCTTTTTTTCCCGCATAAAGTAGCCCAAGGCAAAGTTCCTGTCCGCAGTACGTTTTTCGGAAAGATAGACTTCAAGGCTAAACCCTGGTCTATAGCCGCCCGTGAGCTTTTGCCATGTGTCCAGCACCACGCCCAATCGCTCTTCCAGAGGCAATTCAGGACAAATCAACGAACAGGCCATGATGGCACCAGAATTGATCATCGGATTGTGGGGCCGCCCTTCATGGTTGAGGGTCAGTTCATTAAACCCACGGCCACTGGGTTCGCGACCAATATAGCGATGTACCGTCTCCACACCCAAGGTTTCGAGTACAAGACTGTAGTTCACCGGTTTACATGTCGATTGTACGCAATACGGCGTTTCCGAGTCTCCTATCGCAAACTGTTGCCCGTCCACGGTACAAACAGACAAGCCCCAATATTCGGGATTTACATGGGCCAACTGAGGAATATAGGTTGCAACATTTCCCGCTGTATTTTCTTTGAGGTCTTCGAAAATCTCCGTGAGAACCGCTTTGAAGTGGCCAAAATCAGGAATCACCAAGTCCCCCAAAAGAAGGTGCCCCAGCGTCTCCACATCCGCCTGCACACAAGCCACAAAAAGACCTTCATCAATCGAATCAACGTCTGAAAAAGCATCAAGTTTGGCGACACAGTTTTGGATCCGAGGATCCGTATACTGAATCCCACGTTGGGCCAAGGCTTCAAAAATGTATGACTTCAAAATAGTGGGGCTGTCTTGCCGCAGCAGGCTACGAAATAGGGTTATTGGATTCATTGGGGGTGGTCCTTTTTTGTTGGGTGTATTCGTGTAAAGCAAATCCCCCTCGGTCCCCCTTTGATTAAAGGGGGAAGTAAAACACAGAACTACGTTTTTCTCCCGTCTTGCTCCTCCCCTTTAAAGAAAGGGGAGGCCGGGAGGGGATTTTCATCACACCCATCACGCACCTCCCCCAACTCCCACATCTTGGTATCCCCAAAATACGTGGTCTCTTTCAAGCCGCCCGGCGTCCGCAGTCGTTTCATCATCTCAGTCACCCGTGTCATCGCCTCCTTGCCCAGCTGCACCACCTTGCTCGCACCCGCATCCAAAGGCATTTTCGACAACATATCGAAGGCCATTTTGATGGCGGTTAATGGGGAGTTCAGTTGATGATTGATCGTGACAATCGTTTGAGCTGCGCCCATGAGTTTGATCTGTTTTTCATAGTTACGCACCGCCTCTTCATAGGGCAAAGACCGTTGCAATGCCGTCATCGCCTGCACAGACAGGGCCTCCAAAAGCTTCAATTCGGTTGCGTTCAATTTCCGTTCGGCCAGCTTGGGTCCCAGACAGAGATAAAGGGCCAGATCGTCATGCAATGGGAGATGCAGTACCCGCTCAGGACCAACGCCCAACATGTCGCGCAGTGTCTCCGAAATAGCTATCTCCGACGGCAACAACACCGAAGCGGCCTTATTCAAGGGCGGGTTCTCCGAGATTTGCACAGGCAAAGTTTCTTGGCACAAGGCATATTCGAAAACAGTTTCTTTCAGCAATGTTATCTGATTGTCTCGAAATCCCCAGACATGAATATCAATCGCTTGGCCTCTCGGCTGAATCGTTGCCACATATTTGAGCTCAAAATGGTTCAGAATGGTTTTCGCCGTCAATGTCGTGATCCCAGACAGTGTGGCCGTCGCTGAGAGTGCCGATGTGAAGTCATACATGGCCCCCAAGGGATCTACTTTGGCACGAAGAAATGTTTTTTCCAGTGGGGTTTGTATCCATATCGCCAACCGTGGCCACATCCAGAGCACCCCAGCAGCCATAACCCCGCAGCCTATCCAAAACCCAACACCACTGACCACCCACCCGAGATAAAGAGATAGCCAACAACTCCCCCCAGCAACCAACAACAAAACAACCCCACTGAGCAACCAAGAGAGGGTTCGGGTGATCACGATGGAGATGTCTAGGAGGCGGTGTTTGGTGATGGCGTATGTAATAACAAAAATAAAAAACAGTATACCTATCGTCCCAAAGGGATAAATAGGAATCCCTAAAACTAGAAAAAAGGTAGTCCCCCCACCCGTCAAGCCTAGGCCCATACCTAATAAGAGATACAGTAATTGTTGCTTCGTGGGACCATTCGTATTTTTATACTTTTTCAGTAAAACAAACAAAGACTGAAAAACAAGTGCAGAAAAAACAACGGGAAACACATAATAGATAGGCCCTGC
>JAGYJO010000085.1 GCA_018402095.1 bacterium | reverse complement strand
GTTAAACACCAGTTCCTGACCATTAACGATATCCGATATACGACCAATCGGTGCAATACCAGCCGCAGTACCTGTGCAAAAAGCTTCTACAGAGGTCCCTTTTTGAGACATCAACCCATGAATTTCAGTGAGCGTAATAGGGCGCTTCTCAACGCTATAACCAGAATCGACACCCAAACGAAAAACACGATTCAGGGTCGTTCCCGGCAAAACAGACGCCCCACTAGGCGATAACAGTGTTGTTTTTTGAGACGACGAAACCGCCAAAACAAAGTTAGCCGCACCAGCCTCATCTATCGTGTTTCGATCAGCTCGAAGATACAGTTCTTCATCAAACCCCAATTTTTTGGCACCTTCACTGGCGACAAAGGAATTGGCGTAATTCCCACCAACCTTAAAAGCACCAGAACCAACAGCCGCCGCACGGGGATATTGGCCACTGGCACGCAACGAAATCGCACGTAACCCACCGGGAAAATAGCTACCCACAGGGTTCACCAAACCAAAGAAACGGTGCTCCGAAGAAGGTTTCACACCAATACCTGCGCCAGAACCCACGACAAAGAAGCGAAGATACAAAGAGCCCTGCGATGACAACGGAATCATTTGTTTATTCACGCTCACCAATTGCTTGTTCGCTGCGACAAAATCGTCTTCTGGCATCGGAGAAATCCCCAATTTTGTACAACTGGACGCAAACCGCTTCGCGTTGGCAACAGGATCCCAAATACGGGGCATAGCATCTTTGTCCAATTTCACTTGCTGCCCTTCAAACGCCGCAGAGCCATAGTGAAAAACAGTGGCCATTGGATCAAACAACACCTCACCCGAAGGCACAACATGTAATGGCCCCCAACCAGCTTTCGTCTCTGTAGCAACCACCATACAGGGCCCCACTTTGAGGGAAAAATCAAGCTTATTGAAATCAATAGGGGAACGAGATTCCGGTGGCAAAATAGTCATCCCACCCACCCGAACAACATCTATAGACGCTGTTTGAAACGGAGCAATAGGCATACCCGTACGTGATGAATCCGACAACGAACGGGCGACTTTTAACCCGAAAAATGCAGTTGAGATTTAAAATGGGCTTTCAGGGTCTTTTTTGGACCGAAGAAAAACATCCTAAAAAGCTACCAAGCAGTGGGTTGAAAAAGCAAAAAAAAGAGAGTGTCACCTCCAAAATTCTAGTAAAGTAACTCAACTGCAATGCAGTTGAGAATTGGTATAGAATAAATCGAAATAGGTCCATAATGTCCTGTATTTTGGCACGACACGCTTGGGAAAAAGCAGATAGTCGTAGCCAAGCAGAAGATGAATCCGTCCTAAATGCGCAGGGATAATAATATTTGAACCGTAGGGTGGAAATTGTTGCTTGCGTTCTGTTTCAGATAAAGTGTGTTTTAAAACCAGCAACACATTTATAGACCAGACACCGAACAAGATGGCGGCTCCGTAGCCCAAAATTGGGTCATAGAAATCCTTCCAAGCAGATCTTCCTGAGCTCTTTAATCGTGTTTCGTCATTAGAGCGCAATCTAATCGTACGCCAAACCGTAGGGGTCCTCCGTCATATTTGTTACCCAGATCCCATAGCGGTAGTCATGTATCCAGATCCATATCAAACAAACGCAATTGCCTTCCCAGTGCTTTTTTCGTTTTTTGATGGACTGCCGGACCACAATATATCGCCTATGTTGTGCCCAGCTGGGGTGCTGATAATTGAACTCGTAATCGCTAATCCCGCTTCAACTTCTGTCCACGTCGATGTCGCGTAGATTTCTCGTTGAATAGTTGTATACAATTTGGCGGTAATCACATATCTGAGACTTTTTGATTCTATGGCCTCGATAAACGATTCCATATAAAAACCAGAGTCTGCCAATACCCCTTTGACTTTAATTAGCTTGTTTACACGATGATAACAGCATTCGAAAAAATCAATGATATTATTGGCTGACGACGTGTTGCCTGCCCGATTCCAAAGATTCAAGACGATCTTTGCTTCCATTTAAAAAATGCCAATAATGGATGATGTGAAGGACGCCCTCTCTTCGTCCGGATTATAGCCTCTTTCAGCACCCTCTTTGATCTCCGTATCTCGTGATAACGGTCGAGTCAAAACTGAGCCAATCACTTTCTCATTCGTGACCAATCCACAACCTTTTTAGTGGCCCCATATCCCATCAGAGATAGATTTACCTGTCCTGCATTTTGTATTTTATTGAAATATCGGTCAATGTTGTTGCCGCTAATGGCAATCGTTTTAGTCCAAATACTGTTTTGATGATTTCGGGATTCGAGATACAACATATGCGAAAATCGGCTTGCACCTGTGATTATCAGGGTAACAAATCCAAGCAGCTTTTCCTCTGCTTTCATTGCGTTCGGAGATACCTGCGATGGGCATCATCGCCTTCAACGCCTCTTTGAATTTTGTCTTCTCAAAACATATTAGCAAACTGAACCCGCCATATGACGTGATTTTTTTTATCGCTAAACCCCACTTTTACCCCATTTATACGGTGGATCTTTTCCGTCTTTTTTTTGTCATCATCTTTGTGGCCTCCTTTTTTTCGTGTTTTGACCGCTTGATTTTTATCAAGTTTATGCTCAATTGGAGGCCACTTATCTCTTTATTTTAACTGCATTTTTCGGGTTTAACGGGGAAGAAGCCGCAACACGTGACAAACGAGACGCAGCAACAGCCACATGACCAACAGAAAGCATACTATCCTCCTCATACAAAACGACGTGAAAACAGTTACCGTTCACATAAGAGGCCAAGTGCAATCGCTGGGATCAAACAGTGTCTGAACCATTGATTTAAATGATTTGAGTGATTCAGTTGATTGTATTTTGTCTGGACTTTAGGTCTTCGTAAAACAAAGCTGTACTCACGCCCACATAAGGCAACAGCCACAAAAAGCCAATCCCAGCGGTCAAAACAGACAACAGACCCCACCCAATAAAACGGGCAAAAAGACAGGTCAAACGCCATCGATGACCCAGCATCATCTCTTTACTGGCCGAAATCGCGTCTCTAGCTCCCATAGCATCATTATCTGCCAAAATGTAAAACGTCATCGCATAGGACAATGCAGCCATAATCCCAGGAACAATCAACAGCAATGCCCATAAAATAGCAAATAAACCAGACAGAAAATACGCAGAAAATGATTTCCAAAACACCTGAAAGCCAGACAAGACCTGAGAAGCCCTCACAGGCTTTTGCCTAGAAACCCCCAACCAAAAACATGTCAGGCCCAGAGTCAACGGCCCACTCACAATAAAAGCAGCAAACCCACCCAAGGGAGGTAACCACTGCAAGGGATACGAAATCCCTAGAAAAATAGCTGCAGCGCCAACGGCCGTTTTCCAACGACCCGACAACGCCTGCCGCGCATCTGCCATAAGTTGTTTATTGTCACGATAGTTCATCAAAAATCCCTAAAATAGGAACTTGCAAGCACATAGGTACATTTCTTCACCATTTACCATCAAAAACCTGCATTCACAACCAAAGCCAGTCCATCTCTATGCGGTCGTACAAGAATAGATACAGCATCACTTTCTTGCGGTGACCTCCCACTGATCGCCCTCTGGCACATACGCTCAGTCGGCGTTTCCACCAAAAGCATATAGGCCGCCATGGACAAAAAAGCCACCTTGGACATACGGTCATAGTCATGAGGATAGCGATACACATAGTCCTCATCTTGACTCACAGACGTACGATCTACTGCCGCCAAGAGGGCGTACATGGCCGCCGCGACATACCGCTGTGAGGCATAGCTCTTTTGAATTTCACGTATAAAAGGTACGGGATCTACACCATCCCCAGCCGCCAGGTACCGGTTATACTGCACAGTCGCAGGAGAGGGCCAAGATGACCAGAGATAGCCAAGCCCCACCAATGCAGCACCAGTCGTGAGCGGACCAGATTTGTCAGGATTGTCTATCACCAAGGCGCTCCCCGCGTACGAAAGCCCAAAAACATAAAAAGAATTTTGTAGAAAGGTCAAAGATTCTTGCTCACTAAGGGCCATATTTTCCAATAAAATAGGCGCCTTCAAATCTGAACATATCGTATTTAAATCCATAGGCGCAGATTGTGCCCACACAGGCATCCCGGCAACACACAACAAACTCACAATAATCGATTTTTTCAACAAGCCGCTAGGTCTAAAAATGATGTGCAACATGCCCATAACTCCCTTCAAATTCTTTGATAACGGTCAGTGTCTCGGGGTCATAAACAACCAGTGAGGGGGCATCATCCAGCCCATCAATTAACGTCGCACGTCGTACCACCCAAAGTTTTCCGGCAACCCATTTGATATCACGTATGCCGGCACATGGGACAGACGAAACAATTTCAAATTTCTCGTTTAAGCGAAGGAGTGCTTCGCCATTGGTCGCCCAAAAACTGCTTTGACCTTTGGCGCTCACCAAATCATAGAAGTCTTCTGAAACAAATCGTTTTTCCAACACAGTTTTATCGAATGTTATTATTTGGGCACCAATCTTTTGACCGTTCTTGGAGTCACTTATAGTCACTTTGTAGGGGCCGCCATGTTTGACCAACCCTGACAAAGTCAATCCATCCGAATCTTTTTTGTCATGTATCTGAAACGTACGAGATACGGATATATCCGCCAAATTTATTTCTAAAAACTGTACAAAGTCCATAGCCGGTCCCGGCTCTTGATAGTGTGTCCCTTGCCCAAAGAAAAACAGACGCTGTTTTTCTTCTACAAAATCCCATCGTGAATCTACAAAATCACTCCCAAAAGAGACGAGCCCCTTATACTTGTCATTTTTGCGATCTAGCACAACAATTCCCGTCATGGCCCGTTCGTCTGCATCAACAACGGCCTCTAAACGACGGGCCAACACGAATACATTATCAGTAGTAATCCATACCGTTGTCGGATGATACCCAGGAATCTCAATTTCACGAATGAATCTCGCTTTTCCGCCATCCAAACGATAGTGTGCGATGCGATTTCCTGCGGACACGCTGCCAAGGGGCCCTTTGTTTTCTCTATAAATCGACAAATAGATATCATTGTCTCTCACACTGATATTATTGTACGGACGATCTTTGAGAGGATATCGGCGCTCTGCTAGGAGAGTGGGTATCAATGACTGAGATTATAGTGCGTCTTTTGGAGTGTAGTGCAACAGCAATAACCTTTCCCAAAAAGGGTTGGGAGACGGTGGCGGGGGATTCCCGCCACCAGCGCCATCCCATTCCGACGGAAACAATGACCAGCCCCACGAATAACCCCACCCATTTTTTTCGCGATATTGGCCATGTCGACATTTAGTAACCCTTTGCCTCTAGTTTGAAATAAGGATCCAAGTATTTTGAATTAAAAATATCATCAGGAGAGACACCAATAAAGGAATACGAGACACTCCCGTTTTTTTCGTATCTATCGCCTATCACCGTGGCATAAGTGCCGGTCACCTGCGTTGCATCCGAATCCAGATCCACATAGCTGCCTTGGTAAGGCCCATATTCTACACGAATGCCATTGTAGGTCGCCCAAACCAATTTGGAACAATACATGCTATCCATCGTGTATTTGAAGGCCCAGTCCCGGTAAAACCCGATAGTATCCACTCTATTTCCCAGCGTCCGTTGTGGAATATACCGCATGGTTTTTGCCCATTTGCTTTTCGCGGAATCCACCGCTTTTTCAATGGTGGATTGACTCACACCTCCCAAACGCTTCACGGCAAAGTAATAGTCATCTGGACGGCCCTGAGCATCTAGCCAGTTTTCACCTAAAACATATTCATCCACCCCTTTGTAGACAGATTCTAAAACCATGCCTTTATCTGATGTGTTGGATAAAATACAGGCGTGCGTCAAAAAAGAAAATTTGGTCACCACATCATCTCGACTGCTTTTTTTGAAAATAATATCGCCCTTTTTCATCTGTGATTTCCAATTGCCCCAAGGAAACGAAATCACACGAGCAGAGGAAGGCAAAGAGGGTACGGTTGGACTGCCAACGCCCGCAACATTGGAATAAGAAGGCAAAATACCCGCCAGAGCAGACCCTGGCGCCGCATACAGATAAAAATCATTCGCCATTGTGGCCGATGCGTCAAAAAGGTGCTGCATCGTATAGAAATTTGTTGTCCCAGTTCTACGCCATTCTTTGCGTCCATACCCCACAGAAAATAAACGATATTGATATTCCCCTACAGGGTTCCCAAAAATATCTTTTGGGGTTTCTTTTTGATGATTCCCATCAATCACGATATATGTAGCCACAGCAAGAATAATCCCA
>JAGYJO010000084.1 GCA_018402095.1 bacterium | reverse complement strand
AAGTACGTTGTTCTTTTCTTTTATCCACTTGATTTTACATTTGTTTGTCCTACAGAGCTTCATGCGTTCCAAGAAAAATTGGCTGAATTTGAAAGCCGTAACGTTCAGGTAATTGGCGTTTCTGTTGATTCTTGGTTTTCACACGTTGCTTGGTTGAATACCCCAAAAGCCAAGGGTGGCATTCAAGGTGTGACTTATCCGCTAGCCTCTGATTTCAACAAGACTATTTCAAAAGATTATGACGTTTTGTTCGAAGGTTTGGGTGCGGCTTACCGTGGTCTTTTCTTGATCGACAAAGACGGTGTTGTTCGTCATCAGGTGGTCAATGATCTTCCTCTAGGGCGCAACGTTGAAGAAGTTTTGAGAATGGTTGATGCTTTGCAGTATTTCGAAGCCAATGGTGAGGTTTGCCCTGCAAACTGGACACAAGGCAAGAAAGCGATGAAAGCATCCACGGAAGGTTTGGAAGTGTACTTTGCGGAACCAGCGGCGGTTCGTTAGGAGATAATGATGGCACATGTATTAGCCCCTTTGCCTTATGCTTTTGATGCGTTAGAGCCTTATATCGATGCACGTACAATGGAAATTCATTATGGAAAGCACCATAACGCCTATGTGACCAACTTGAATGCAGCGGTTCAAGGCACAGAGTTTGAATCCAAATCGCTTGAGACGTTGCTAAAAGATATTACGACATTGCCTGAATCTATTCGTGGTGCTGTGCGTAATAATGGTGGCGGACATGCGAACCATACTTTGTTTTGGAATACGCTTTCTTCTCAAGGGGGCGGTCAGCCGGTCGGTGACTTGCAGGCGGCTATTTTGAAAACATTTGGCACATTCGATGCGTTCAAAGAAAAATTCGAAGCAGCGGCCAAAACCCGTTTTGGTAGTGGCTGGGCATGGTTGGTTGTGAACGCAGATAAATCTCTTTCTGTGATTTCTACACCAAACCAAGACAGTCCTTTGATGGATGGCCAAACGCCAGTTTTGGGACTGGATGTTTGGGAGCATGCGTACTATTTGCATTATCAAAACCGTCGTCCGGACTATGTTTCAGCTTTTTGGAACGTGGTGAATTGGACGGCTGTGAACGCAAACTATGCGGCGGCGATAGCCTAGATTCCCGATCGGGGTGTTTTTGTTGGTATCGTCAACAAAAACACCCTATTATTCCCGATCAGGAACTATTTGTGATCACAACCCCAGAAGACATCGGAAAATATATTCGTGCCAGGCGACAATCCTTGGGTATCACGCAAAAACAATTGGCGATGACCTCGGAAACCGGCGTTCTGTTTAGCATCGATCTCGAAAAAGGCAAACTGACCATGTCATATGGGTAAGGTGTTGGTGGTGCTCCAGACGCTTGGGGTCATCCTTATGTTGCGGTAGCGGTGACTTGCCTCCTCCCCCCGACCCCTCCTATACTTGAGTCCATTCACGGACTCTAAGTCCGTATGAGGTGTATGTTTTTAGGTGTATAAAATAGTCACCTATACCCGTTCCAAAATGAAATCAGCTCCCAAATCGTTCTGGTTATACCCGTTCCAAAATGAAACCCGGATTTCAAATCGTGGCGGAAGCATATTCCTCATATGTGACCAGAGCGATTTGGAAAGGCCTCTGGTCCCGGTTTCATTTTGGGATGGGTATACATATAAGAATATGCTCCCTCCACGATTTGAAACCTGAATTCTATTTTGGAATGGGTATATCTATCGAAGGGATCTTGATATATGTTGGGAATCAGTGGTGCTGAAAATGTGTCGGCTGCGTCGCATCATGTGCGGTGGGCTTCGGATGTGTATGATACTGCGCCAGATACGCTAAAAGAGGCTATAAAAATTGCAAAAAAAGGCAATAAATTCCGAGACAAAAATGATTTGGTTAGCGCCTTGGAGCGATATTCGCGTGCTATTTCTAAATTAGAGTGTGAATTTGGTAAAATGCCAGAGGATTCCGAGGCTAGACTGGCACTTTCCAAGGTGTATGCGTTGAGGTCGAAAATCTTTTTTAAGACAAAAGACTTTCAGAGTACACTGATTGATGGGAAGCGTTCTGAAAATCTGGAGCCCAGTATAGTGCGATTTGAATTTCTATAAATGAAGCGTAAATGAAAAAACTATTAGCAAATTCTCCAGTTGGAATAAAAGCTACTGTGGATTTTAAATACATTGGCGACATGGTTTCTCGGATTTCATCCGAATTGGAAGGGTTGAACTGTGGTAACACGTTTGTCTCCGATTTTGATTTCTTTTCTAACAAGGTACTGGCGTTATGTCGTGCTTTTAAGTTCGAAGATTCTTGTCATATGCAAAGAACTATTCAAGAAGTTGAAGGCGTTGTCTCAGATTATGCGTATACATTTACTACCCAAGCGGAAGCGTCTTTGTTGAATCAAAGAAGTATTGAAAGAGTGGCAGAACTTATTGATAACATAGATGTTTATTTATTAAGTTTATTACCAGCAGATATAGACTCAGACACAAGCGGTTCCAGTGTTCGAAGTCTAGGGACGTTTTTGTCGGATGCAGATAAGTCCGTTTTATATACCTATAGCTGGGGGTGTTCTGATTGGAGTCGAGGGAGTGATTTCCGATCGTGGGTTGAATCATCTGAACGTCTCCCGGATATAGGTGCGACGTTGAATTGTTGGGAGGCCGCGATTGTTATTCTAAATACGTTGGGGCTTTTGGCAAAAACTGAAATTCAAGATGCTTTTGTTCGTGGAAAGACTGGTCAAGTGTCCGATGGGAGAACATGCGCGTATGAAACGGACGCGGCTATTGTTGGCGATTTATTGGGGTTGTGGGATATGTCATGCTCGGGCGACCCGCATGATATTCATCCTGGGGACATTGTGATCTTTGATACACAGTGGACTGAAATGGCCCACGTAGCTATTGCGCTAGAACAAACAAGCAAGACGTGGCTGCTCAGTTTTTGGAGCAGTCCTCAAGAGAAAATGATAAAAGTGACAGAGAATGGGTTGATACGTGCATTTAATGCCACGCAACCGCCCGAATCATTAAGTGTCGATTCTATTAGGGTTAGTACTAAATTTCGGGAGAAGGCTTTACACATAGTGTCGTAGTTCGTGGCTTCTGTATCTGTATTTCGTGCTAAACCGGCTTCAGAATAATTGACTTTTTTGAGAGGGCTTGCCGTTCCCCACGCCCCCTCCTATACTGACCGGTATGAACGGACTTCAATTTCGCAAATCAGTGCAAGCCATTAAGCCTTATGTTCCGGGTAAGTCTATTGAAGAAGTAGCCCGTGAGTTGGGCGTGAATGACATTATCAAGATGGCGTCCAATGAAAACCCTTTTGGGTGCCCGGTTACGGCGGAACAGTTGGCACCTCATATCCAACGGGGGAGTTATTATCCCAACGTTGCGACCACGCCCCTCTATGAAAAAGTAGCCGAGCTGCACGGTGTTTCTGAAAAACAATTGGTCTTTGGTAATGGTAGTGATGAAATTCTCATGATGCTGGGGCAGGTATTTTTGTCTTCGGATACCCACGCTATTTTTTCGCAGCATACGTTTTCAGAGTACGAATTTGTGTGTCGGGTCATGGGGGCATCTTTTACCAGTGTGCCGACGCGAGATTATACCTATGACTTGCAGGCCATTTTGTACGCGATACGGGAAGAAACACGGGTTATCTTTTTGGCGAATCCAAATAATCCGACAGGTCTCTTGATCTCCCGTCAAACATTGGATGCTTTTTTGTCTGTGGTGCCGGATTGGGTGGCTGTTGTTTTGGATGAAGCTTATGCCGAGTTTGTGACCTCCCCAGACTTTGCGAGTGGTATTTCCTTGTTGGATAAATATCCCAATGTGATTGTTACCCGGACTTTTTCGAAATTATATGGGTTGGCCGCTTTTCGCATTGGTTATGCTGTGACTGCTGAAGAAACCGTGACGCAGCTGCACAAGGTGCGGCAGCCTTTTAATGTGAATCAAATTGCGGCTATGGCAGCTGTTCATGCCTTGGATAATGCCGCATTTATACAACGAACTTTGGAAAATAATGAGATGGGCAAACGCTATCTCTACAGTATTTTGGAGAAATTGGGTTTGGAGTATATTCCGACGGAGGCGAATTTCATTTGTGTCCAATTGCCTTTCAGCGGTAAACTGGCTTTTGAAAACCTGTTGAAGCTGGGTATCATTGTGCGCAACTTGGCAAGCTTTGAGCTTCCAAATGCCATTCGAATTACTATTGGATTAACCGCACAGAATGAACGGCTTGGCACGGCGCTCAAATCTCTTTTATCGCGAGGATAACCCCTATGTGGACAGGCATTATTGAAAAGTACCGTGCTTATTTGCCGGTATCTGAACAGACTCCTATTGTATCGTTATGTGAAGGAAATACCCCTCTTATTCCCATTGATAATTTGCTCAAAAGATGGGCATACCCGCACGTTGGTATGTCAAATACGAAGGTTTAAATCCAACGGGTTCTTTCAAAGACCGTGGCATGACTATGGCGATTACTAAGGCAAAAGAAGCCGGTGCCAAGGTGGTCATGTGTGCTTCAACTGGCAATACATCTGCGGCTGCGGCGGCCTATGCTGCAAAAGCGGGAATGGGCTGCTGTGTCATTATTCCTGAGGGGAAAATTGCGCTGGGTAAATTGTCCCAAGCCATGATGCACGGCGCTTTGGTATTGCAAATTTCAGGAAACTTTGATGATGCCTTGAATCTCGTACGCGAAATTACCAGTGAATACCCGATTGCCTTGGTGAACTCTGTGAATCCTTATCGTATCGAAGGCCAAAAAACAGGGGCCTTTGAAGTCGTGGATGCCTTGGGCGATGCGCCTGATTTTCATTTTATTCCTGTTGGTAACGCAGGCAATATTACGGCTTATTGGAAAGGCTATTCCGAATATAAAACATTGGGTAAATCTCAAAAGTTGCCCAAGATGATGGGGTATCAAGCCTCTGGATCAGCGCCGATTGTTTTGGGGCATCCTGTTTTAAACCCCGATACCATTGCGACGGCTATTCGTATTGGCAATCCTGCAAGCTGGTCAGGTGCGGTGGCTGCCAGAGATGAGTCTGGTGGGGTGATCGATATGGTCACTGATGAAGAAATGACTCTGGCACAGCAGGCTTTAGCCTCATGTGATGGTGTGTTTTGTGAGCCGGCATCGGCGGCATCTGTTGCCGGTGTTTTGAAGCGGCACAAAACCCATCCGTTTCAAGCAGGACAAACGATTGTATCGGTGTTGACCGGACATGGTTTGAAAGATCCGAATCGTGCGATTGAGATTTCATCGTCGCCATTAAAGGTGGATGGAACCAAAGCCGGTGTTTTGGCGGCTCTTCAACCTTTGTTAGGGTAACGAGATGGGATATAAGGTCATCGTTTGTTTGGGTGATGGGATGTCGGATGAGCCCATAGCGGCATTGGGGGGCAAGACCCCTTTGCAGGTGGCTGTGACGCCAAACATGGATGCCATTGCCAAACGTGGACAAGCGGGCCTTATCCATACGGTTTTGCCGGGGATGTCGCCCGGCTCTGATGTCGCGAATATGGGTCTTTTGGGTTACGATCCCCGCCTGTATTACACAGGGAGAGGGCCTATTGAAGCTGCCAGTATGGGGATTGTTCCTGGTGAAAATGAGATCGTTTTTCGCTGCAACTTGGTGAATATACAAGACAATCATATGCATAGCTTTACGTCGGGGCATATTGAAACTGCTGATGCAGATGCATTGTTGGCCGTGTTGAATCAGCACTTTGCCAATAAGGGGGTTCGTTTTTATACAGGGGTGAGTTACCGTCACATTATGGTCGCAGATAAGTCTTTTTTGGGACTTACCTGCACAGCGCCGCATGACATTACAGACAAAGACGTGACGCCTTATTGGCCCAAAGGTGAGGGTGAATTGCAGTTGTCTTCTCTTATTGCCGAGGCGCGTGAGGTGTTGGCGACCGCGTCTGTGAATGTGTCTAGAAAAATGTCCGGTAAATTGCCTGCGACAGATATATGGCCTTGGAGTCAGGGGCGCTTGCCGGCTTTGCCGTCGTTCAAGTCTGAGTTTGGGGTTCAAGGCGGCATTGTGACTGCAGTGGATCTTTTGCGTGGCTTGGGCTGCTTGACTGGCCTTGAAACCCCGCATGTGCCTGGGGCGACGGGTTTCTTGGATACCGATTATGCAGGTAAAGTAGCTGCGGGTTTGTCGTTGCTTGAAACCGGCGATTTTGCCTATATCCATATAGAGGCGCCGGATGAGTGCGGACACTTGGGTGATTATACGAAAAAAATTCAAGCAATAGAGGATTTTGACCGTCAGGTGGTAGGGCCTGTTCTTGCCTATATGG
>JAGYJO010000083.1 GCA_018402095.1 bacterium | reverse complement strand
GCTCGAGGCCGAGTCACGTAGTGACGAGGCCTCGAATTTTATTCGTGGCGAAGGGCGTCGACGGGGTTCATTTTCGCGGCTTTGAGTGCGGGAAAAAATCCGAATCCGATGCCGACGCTGAGAGAGACCCCGAGAGATAGAAAAATAGAAAACGATGACACAATGGGTTTCCAAGGGCTAAATACACCGACGACATAGGAAATGCCGACGCCGAGTAAAATCCCCAAAATGCCACCGATGATACAGAGCGTAATCGACTCAATTAAAAACTGATATAAAATGTCATTTTCGTAGGCCCCAATGGCTTTGCGGATACCGATTTCTTTGGTGCGTTCTGTGACGCTGACGAGCAAAATATTCATAATCCCAATGCCGCCCACCAAGAGCGAAATAAAGGCGATACTTCCCAATAAAATCGTGAAAGATTTGCTAATGGTTTCCATGCTTTCCATCAGTTCGATTTGGGAACGAATACGAAAGTCATTTTCTTGGGTGCCACGCAGTCTGTGTTGTTTGCGGAGAATTGTTTCTATTTCACTCTGAATAACCGTTGTTTGGGTGACATCTATCACGGATGCATATATGGCTCGAAGGTCTGTGCTGCCGATCATTCTGTTTTGTGCGGTTCGAATAGGGATGAGGATTTGATCGTCCATGTCTTGCCATCCTGTGGCCCCTTTTTCTTCGTAGAGGCCTACGACTTTGTAGGGTTGGCGGTTGATACGAATGGTTTGACCGACTGGGTTTTCGTTTTCATCGAAGAGCGCTGTTGCGACGGCTTTTCCGATGATACAGATTTTGTCTGAAATTCTATCTTGTTCGGGTTGGTAGGGGGTGCCGATAGCCATTTGATAGTTGCGCGCTTCGAAATAAGACGATGTGATGCCCAATACGGTGGTCGATGTGTTTTTGTTTTGGTTTTTGACCTGTACCCGAATAGAAACCTCTGGGGCGACTCTGATTTTGTCTCCCAATGCTCTTTGTAATGCGGCGGCATCTTCCATTGTCAGTGGGTTGCTGTCAGAAGTTTGCACAACCCCTCTGCTGCCTGATCCGGGTTGAATGATGAGCAAATTACTGCCCATTTTTTCGATATTTGCACTGATGCTTTTTTGGGCGCCACGACCAACCGCCAACATGGCGATGACAGATGCAATGCCTATTACAATGCCTAAAATGGTGTGAGGCCTGACTGTAGTTTCCGGTCAATATAGACCGAAATGCCATACGAATGTTTTCAAAATCATAGTTGGAGATCCCTTCTTCTGAGGGGGTATTATGTCTTGCCGTTTTGTTCTGCCTGGGATTCAAAGGGCGATAGCCCTTTGTCACTTTTCTTAGAGATTTCGTCGGCACGAGAGCTCTTCCCGTAGACTGTACACTCTATGAGCCCATCTTTCATTGTGACGATTGCCGCCCGTGCGGGCAGCGTGACACTGCGGGTCGTGACCAAAATAATGTTTTCCTTGTGCATTGAGCTCCACTGGGTCGATTTTCGAGGACCTGAATGGACTTTGAACTAAGTGCCAGTCTTCAGGTCTTCGTCGGCCAAATAATTTGGGGATCACGCGATCAGGGCTCGGCGATGGTCACCGTTGACGTTCGCCGCCGGACATCTGCGCGGGGTAATGGTCTAAACGATGGCCGAGTCCGACGGCTTCAAGATATCGTTCCGCAATACCGTCTCTTCGTTTGATACGGTTGTAGATGAGCGGTAGCGCCACGTTTTCACGTGTGGTGAGTTTGGCGACGAGATTAAAGGTTTGAAAAATAAAGCCCAGTTTTTGGCGTCGTAATTCGGCCAACGTATTGTTGTTGATGCTGTGAACGGGTTGGCCATCCAGAAGATATTCGCCTTCAAACTCCTGATCCATACACCCCAAGATATGCATGAGTGTGGATTTGCCAGATCCTGATGCGCCAATGATGGCCACATAGTCACCCTCTGCGAATTGAAGTGAAATACCTTTCAAAATGGTGAGCTTCCCTTCACCTAGTGCGTAGGACTTTTGGATATTGGACATGCTGATTTGCATTAGCGACCACCCAGACTACGCATGGCGCGCATATTGTTTCTGTTTTGTGTTCCGCCAGCGCCGCTTGTTCGTTTTTGTTGGCTACCGCTGTTTGGTGATTCGATGATGTCACCTTCTTTGAGTCCGCTGATGATAGCCGTGTTTTCGTAGTCGGTTGCGCCGATGATCACGGGTTGTTTTTTGCGACTATCGCCTTCTTTGAGCCAGACATAATGGGTTGTTTTTGATTTTGAGGTGTCTGTTGTAGGTGTGTCTATGGATTGTTTTTCTTTGGTATCAGGAGTACGTTCTCTGTGTATCGCAATGGCCGGTACAAGCAACACATTTTCTTCTTTGATCACCGTGATCGTGGCGGTGTTGGTCATCCCAGCTTTCAGGAGATCTTTTTTACGATCAGTGATACCAATTTCAATGCCGAATACAGTGACATTGGATTTGTCGGTGCCTTTTGGGGCTATATGTGTGAGGGTGCCGTCGAACTGACGGTCGCCGTAGGCATCGACTTGCACGCTGGCAGGTTGTCCGACTTTTACTTTGCCAATATCGACTTCATCGATTTCCGCACTGGAGATGATCGTGGACATATCACCGATCGTGAGCAAAGGGGTACCACCACTGGTCGCTGAAATGCCCGAAGCAATGAGCTGACCTTCTTCGACCAATTTGTCCAAGACAAGACCTGTGATAGGGGCTCTGATTTCGGTGTCTGCATAGCGTAGCTGTGCATTCTTGAGAACTTCGTCGGTATTGAGTAGCGCTGCTTTGGCGATGTTGACATCCGACTCGGCCAATTTGAGGGCACTGGCTGATTGGAGTAAAGTGTCTTGAGAAATATAGGCTTCTTCTCGGAGTGCTACATTTTGTTCGTATTTTCGTATGGCGTCGTCTCTGCGTACGATGGCTTGATTGAGTTTGGCTTGTGCGGACAAGAGATCCAATTCTGCTTGGCGTACTTTGGTGGCTTCATCTGTTTTGTCGAGTTCCACCAAGAGCTGACCTTTGGTAACCCAGTCGCCATCGCGGACATGCATTTTGAGAATAGCGCCACTGGCTTTGGATTTGACTTCGATTTCACGTTTTGGGCCAATGGTACCGGCTGCAGAAACAGAGATGAGAATATCCCCACGGCGGACGCTGATGGTTTGTGTTGTGATGGGGATAGCTTCTTTTTTGGGTTTGAGGAGCCAGTATGCGCCACCACCAAGCGTGAGGAGTACAGCCACAATAACGATCCATTTAAATTTTTTCATTGTTAATATCCTTTTTTGTACGTGTTTTTGAGCGGGTCGTTTTCACAGTCGAAGGTGTTTCGTTTCATTATTGAAAGCGGAATCCGAAAGGCGCAGCCCTTTGGATTTATTTTATTTTCTTTCTCGGCGAAGCCGAGAAAGAAAATGGGTTTAGGAGATGTTTTTCTGGGGTTATACCCGTTCCAAAATGAAACCCGGATTTCAAATCGTGACGGGAGCATATTCTTATATGTGACCAAAGCGATTTGGAAAGCGCAGCGGTCCCGGTTTCATTTTGGGATGGGTATACGCCATCTTTGGGCTCACCGCGCCAGGCGTGATAGGTTTTGGCAATCGCTGCAATATCGTCTGTGGTCAGTTCTTTGTGTACCCGATCTGTCATCGTTCCCATATTTCGGGCATCGATGAAGAGGGTTTCGCCTTGTCGGTTGCGGGTGTTTCGCGTGCTATCTGCAAACTGTTGTCCCCTTTTGTTTTTGGTCAAAAACCACAAGCACACCGGTATCTGCGTGGTGTAGAAAAGCTGTCCTGGCAAGGCGATCATACAATCCACCAAATCGTTTTCGATCATCTTTTGTCGGATCGCGCCTTCGCCTGTGGTGTTGGTGGACATCGACCCATTGGCCAAGACAAAGCCTGCAGTGCCGTTTTCAGATAGCTTGGACACCATATGCAAAATCCAGGCATAGTTGGCGTTACCAGTTGGGGGAACATCGTAGCCGGCCCATCTGGGGTCATCGGTTAATTCGTCACTGGCGCGCCATTCTTTTTGGTTGAAGGGTGGGTTGGCCATGATGAAGTCGGCTTTCAAATCGGGGTGTTGGTCTTTGAAAAAAGAATCAGCCGCCACGTCGCCAAGGTTGCCTGAAATGCCTCTGATCGCCAAATTCATTTTGGCCAGTTTGTAGGTTGTGTTGGTGTATTCTTGGCCATAAATGGAGATGTCTTTTTGGTTGCCTTCGTGGCTATTGACGAAGGTGACGGACTGTACAAACATCCCGCCGGACCCACAGCAAGGGTCATATATTTTGCCTTTATAGGGCTCTATCATTTCGGCGATGAGGTTGACGATACATTTTGGGGTATAAAACTCGCCACCGCCTTTGCCTTCTTGTGCCGCAAATTTGCCTAGAAAGTATTCGTACACACGGCCTACAACGTCGTTTTCTTTGTCTTCTACGGTGTCGATATTGTTGATGCTGTCGATGAGGGCGGCGAGTTTGCTGGCATCCAGCCCTATGCGGGAAAAGTAGTTGTCTGGCAAGGCGCCTTTGAGGGCTTTGTTGTTTTTCTCTACGGTAGAGAGGGCGGTGTCTATTTTGATGGCAATGTCGTCTTGTTTGGCCTGTTGTGTGATAAAGGACCAGCGGGCCGTTTCAGGGAGATAAAAGACGTTTTTCATCGCATAGAATTCGACCATGTCGATGTATTGTTCTTGTCCGTCTTCGATCAAGGCTTGTTTGCGTGCTTCAAACTTATCGCTGGCGAACTTGAGAAATATGAGGCTCAGGACAATGTGTTTGTATTCAGATGATTCGACGGTACCACGTAGTTTGTTGGCGGTTTCCCAGAGGGATTCTTCAAAGCCTTTTTGGCTTTTGGTGCTTTGTTTGGACATGGGTCTTAGTTTAACAAGAATGGGGGCGAGGTGCATCATGAAACGATGATGAATGGGCAATCGATTCATAGAGTGTTGCAAATCCCCCTCAGTCCCCCTTTCTTTAAACTAACCATTACCCACAAATATAAAGCCCCCCTGAATCAGGGGGGTGGCACGTAGTGACGGGGGGTGCTTCTCTTCGCATGGTTTTCTACATGTAAAGCGCTATCTCTTCGCCGTGCTTACAGCCTCAATATTGATGTGAGCCTGGCGAATAGAGGCACACCCCGTCACTGCGTGCCACCCCTCTCAAAGAGGGGAATTGAAAACAATTGTCTTAGTCCCCTCTCGTAGAGGGGTGCCCGCAGGGCGGGGTGTGCGTTTTAAATATTTGTGGGTAATGGTGAGCTTAACCCGTATTCGCCTGTCGAATCTGTGTAAGGAATGATGGCGATATTCGCCATGTGCCAGCACGAGGGCTTTGTGCCACGACGGTGATGGTTTTCGGATTCACACGAATGACGGTGGCAAAATAGGTCGTACTTTCGTGTAAAAAAGTAACCTGGTCACCGGCTTTAAATGTGGCCACCTGTTGTGACGCTTTTCGTCGACGTATTTCAGTATCGATGGCATCTCTTACTTCGAGTAACTCTGCATAGGTCAGTAATTCTATTGCACGCTGTGTGTAGCTCAATGATATCTCCAATCGTATTTGTTTAAAGATTCAACATCACATAAATCAGCACACCCGTCACCGAAATATACAACCACAATGGGTAGGTCCATCTGGCCAATTTCCGGTGGGCGTCAAATTTCTTTGTGATGGCGAGGCCAACTGTTCCGAAAATCATCGGCAATGCGACGGCTGTCAGGACGATATGTGAGATCAATATGAAAAAATAAATGGGGCGGATAATGCCGGTGCCTGTAAAAATTGTATCCCCTTGGAAATGGTGATAGACCACATAGGAAACGAGGAAAAGTCCTGAAAAGGTGAGCGCGGTTGCCATTGAAAAGGCGTGTAGCTTTTTGTAACCACGGCGGATGGCCATGATGCCGGCTACGATGGAGAGGGTGCTGAGTGTATTGAAAATGGCGTTACAGGTGGGCAAAAAGGCAACCCATGTGAGACCTTCTGATGAGGCTGGGGCTTTGATGTAGATGAGCCAGCTCAAAAAGGCGAAGGCCACGATGCTAAGTACGATACTGAGAATGGCGATACGGCGAATAGACATTAGCTCTCTCTTTCTATCCAAAATACCTCGTCAGGGAAGTCTTTTGGGCAACAACAGACTTGTAGTAAGGTGGGTTCATAGCGAAAATAAGTCATTTGGACACGTTTTGCAATGTTGGCTTTGGCGATGTCGCCGGTGAGGAACATCGGCATATAGGAAGCGATAGGGAGCTGTTCCCATGGGGTGTCTTTGTTGGTGTCGTAGATCAGGCGTATTTCTATGAGGTTGCCGTTCATGGGTGCCTAGTATAGAGGAAAGTGCTTTCTTAGGTAACCACTTTTAGAGGGGCTTGT
>JAGYJO010000082.1 GCA_018402095.1 bacterium | reverse complement strand
AACAGCATGCACCTGTTGGTCTTCGAAAATTTGCAAGAAATGCTCCAAACGACGAAACAACAAATAGTGATCCCGCAAAAACTGACAAACCGTCACAGGTAAAAGACCCAATCCTTGAATGCGATTCAGCGCCTGCAAGGTCGATCGGCAGAGGACCTTTGGATAAGTAGCCAGTGCCATCAGCTGTATCCCTTGCACCAAAAACTCAATATCACGAATCCCGCCATCACCATTTTTCACATCTCGTTTTCCAGGAGAACGTCTATGCAACTGTTTCAACGAAGCATCTCGCATTCTGTTAATAGACTGACATATTTTTTCTGGATGTATTCTTTTTTGAAAAATAGGTGCCATGCCATACAAAAAAGAAAAGCCAACCACCCAAGAACCTGCCAATGGACGCATTTTCAACAACGCTTGAACCTCCCACAAAGACGCCGCTGTTTCATAATAAGAAAACAATTGCGTAATAGAGGTCACCCACTCTCCCGCAGAGCCATAAGGTCTCAGATTAAAGTCCATCCGATAGACACGCCCTTCGGATGTGTAAGAGGTCAACGCTGCCTGAAAAGCGGTTAATACTTGCGAAAAAACAGCTCTGGCTTCTGATTCTGAGATACCCATTTCGACAACAAGTGCATCGTCATACAACGGAACCAGATCTATATCAGAACTATAATTCAATTCAGTCGCACCCAGCTTCCCCATAGCTAACAGACAAAAGGCGTCCTGCAACCCACGATACGACTCAGGTAGATCCAATCGCTGCCAGACACGGGCCAAGGTCGCCTGAGACAAAGCTTCTGCCAACATCGAAATATCCCGAACAACATCTTGCAAAGAGACTTGCAAAGACACATCTTTGATCGCAATACGCAACAATTCCCGTCGCCGAAAACGCCGCAAAACAGATAGCCATTTCTGGTCATCGGGCTGTGCTTGGCTCAAAATAGCCAAATCAGCGGTCAATTCACCCCGTTTGCGACGCCGTTTCAAGCGATGTGGCTCAGACGCCCACTGCAATAATTCCGGATCATTGATCACACTGTCGGATAAAAATTGGCTCACAGAAAACAAATCCATCATGATATCCAACCGAGAGGGTTGTCTCATCAACAACGCAAAATGGGCATCCGGATCATCCAATTTAGAGACCAGTCGTTCCCAATTATTAAGTGCCATATCAGGGTCAGATTTACTACTCAAATAACCAGCAGCCAACACGGCCAACTGCGCAAACAATGCTTTATTTTTCGCACACGAAGCCAGACGTCTTAAATTATCATAAGACCTTTTTAAATTTTTAAATCCCAATTGAGACAATACGCCGTCACGCAATACCTCTGGCACTTGATCCGAAAAAACAAGATCCGCAATATTGGCAATTTGATCAGGCAACGCATCCCTGGAAAAATAATCGTCTACAAAGGTCCTAACCGCGGCCATGTAGGTTTGTATTTCAGAGAACAACTGCTTTGACGGACTCATATCCGTGGTTTGGTGATAACCAATACGTTTGGCTAGAAAATCAAATTCAGAAGACCCCACATCCGGCAATTCCAAATCATGTGCAGAGCCACGCAGCATTCGTAAGCCATTAATGACTTGGCGAAAAAACAAATAGGCCCTACGCAACAGTTCCGCCTGATCGTCTCTCATGACCCCAATATTTTCCAACGCCGCCAAACTTTCACGAATATAAGGGGTTTTCAAACGCGCATGATCTTTGCCGTGTAACACCTGTAGCATTTGCACCGCATATTCCAAGTCCACCAAAGCACCTGGCGAATATTTCAAATTCACACGCCCCATTTGGACTTTTTCTTGATACTGTTTTTTGCGCAATTCCCAAAGAACCTCACAGGGAAAATGACAATCATATAGATACTGGTTTCTCAACCGTTCTATTTTCTTGCCAAAAGACAAATCCCCAGCAACAGAACGCATACGTACCAACGCCAACCGTTCATAGCTATGAGACGGACCATCAAATCCAAAATACTGACAAAACTGTGCCAAAGGAACACCCAAAGGCCCAT
Source organism: bacterium (assembly GCA_018402095.1). Taxonomy (GTDB): domain Bacteria; phylum Margulisbacteria; class Marinamargulisbacteria; order SXXA01; family SXXA01; genus M30B43. The sequence goes on along the minus strand of JAGYJO010000082.1, from coordinate 4,414 downwards.
CTTTCCCATAGGGTCTCAGCCGCAAATCGATCTCAAAAATGCCATCCCGTTTACCATCAATAGACTGGGTCAGGCCTTGTACCAAAAACCCAAAAAAAGCGTCATTACCAATTACTTCAGGCCCTTGTGTCTGACCACTATCACCATAGACCAGCATCAGTTCGATATCCGACGCATACCCCAAGGCGGCACCACCCAGCTTACCCAACCCCATCAGTGCCCATTTGGTAGGCACATCACCAAACGCCATCGGCAGGCCATATCGCGCAACCAAGGTCTCCCAGACCAAAGTAACCGAGACCTTGAGAACTTCCTGTACCAAGGTCGTCAACTGCCGTGATAAAACTGTTAGATCTGAACGCCCCAAAATATGATTCAAATCCAACAAAAACATTTCTTGGTCTTTAAAACGGTTCAAAGCCTGTTTTTTGTCCGTCGCCTTCGCTACCGCGTCTCGCAAACGCCGCCCTATCGACGATTCTTCTGCATAGACAGGATGGTCGGACATACGGGCCGTCAAAACAGGCAAAAGTGTCTCTAAATGAACACGAATTACATCTTCCCAAAGCGAATCGCTGGTCCCCAGCAAACGCGCAATATCCGCCAAAGCCCGTGAATCTGAAAAGAAATGTAGCCACTGTGACTTTTCTGGCACATCGGCAATCGATTTTAATAAGCTACCAAAACGAGACAACGCATCATAGGGATTAGGCGCCTTGTCCAAAGAATAGGTAAACTGCTTGGTCAGTAGTGTAGACAGACGAATTTGATCCAAGAGATCTGGATTGTCAATTTTTTGTCCTGCTGCATCTACGATTTCAAAAACATCCTCTATACGCGAGCCTTCTGTTCGAATCGTAAGATAATCAATAGACAGACCCTGCATCGCCAATGACTGTGAAATAGCGTACAAAAACATCGGTGTATCTTGCGTCACAACGGTCAAACGGGTAACAGTCGGCAAATCATTATCCAACGTAATCATCGCAGGAGATAACTGTTTTTCCCGTTGCGGCATTTGTGCCAAACGCTGAACAATCGACCTATTCACCAGCGCAATCGCATCTTCAGACTTCGATTCAGATAACAATGCAAACAAAACATCCATAAAGGATAAAACCTGTTGTTTCCACAAACGGATCGACAAGGGGTCCGCTATTTTTCCCGTAAAAACATCCACGATTTTACGACGAGCCATGGCTCTAGGTGCACGGTAAACCCCACGCGCATAGCCACTATCATCCCCATGAAAAGTACGAAAACGATTCACGGGCACATGTTCAGCTACTTTTTCAGTAAAAGCTTCTCCCGATAAAACGTTAAATCCGTGAGAAGACAATACCCCGGTAATCAAAGAAAACACGTAGTCATAATTAAAGGTCACAACAGTCACTGTCACACGCCCATCAGATGCATCTGAAAAAAAACACTGCACAGGGTTTTGGTCATCCACTTTCGACAACATTTCCGCGTGATGTGCCTGCGCCTCCGCATCAAAGCGGAGGCCATACCGATCAGGAAGCCGCGATATCACACGGTTCTCGAAAAACGATTTTCAGATTGCGCAGGCTTAAAGTAGGCATCAAAGCCCATACAAATATTACGAACAAAAAAGCGCCCCAAATCCGTCACCGTCCAATCTGTATTGGATATGAGAAGCAACCCCTCTCGCTCGCAATACGCCAAATGTTCGGCCAAGTCATGGAAATACGTATCGCAAGACACACCAAACAAGTCCAAAAACTCAGATTTACGCACATAAAACCGGCACATCAAGGACTGAATCACCCACTGACGAATACGGTCATCTTCGGACATCGCCATACCGCGCTCAACCGGTAACACCCCACTATCTAGGGACGCATAATAGGCTTTCAACTCTTTCACATTTTGCGCATAATTCCCCTGCATATGACCAATGGCAGAGGGTCCAAACCCAATATAATCATCCGCCGGTTTGACGGTATATCCCATGAAATTACGGTGCAAGGTACCGGACAAATAGGCTTTGGCCATGTCATCGGTTTCCAACGCAAAGTGATCCATCGCAATGGCCTGATACCCCCCAGCAGACAAGGCCTTGCTAGAGGCCAAAAACAACGCCATTTTTTGTGGTGGGGTTGGCAGTTCTTCTTGTTTGATTAAATTTTGATGGGACTTGAGCCATGGCACATGGGCATAGCTATACAAGGCAATACGGTCCGGTTTGAGTTGGATAATTTGGGCAATTGTTTTGGCAAACTGGGTCTCATGTTGACGTGGAAGACCATAAATCAAGTCTGCATTAATAGACGCGATACCCGCCTCACGCAACGCTGCAAACAAATTTTCTACCATCTCATACGGTTGGATTCGGTTGATCGCCACTTGGACGTCATGATCAAAATCTTGAATACCCATCGAAACGCGATTGAAGCCCAATCGGGCCAAGGCCTTCGGGATGTCTGGTGTGACTGTACGTGGATCTATTTCAATGGCCTGTTCCATTCCTGATTCGAAATCAAAGGCTGCGGTCATAATCCCTACCAAACGTTCCAATTGAACTGCCGTCAGAAAATTCGGCGTCCCACCACCTATGTGGAACTGACGAACAGGCATCCGAGCACCCAACGCCGCCGCGACCAAGGAAACTTCTTTTGCCAAGTAATCCAAAAAGAGATCCCCAACCTGGGTTTTGTCTTTTCGAATAATGACCGTACACCCGCAGTAGTAACACATGGAAACACAAAACGGGACATGCACATACAGCGAAAGGCTTTGCGAGCCTTTATTGAGAACCGATAAATACTCTTTTTCACCAAAACCAGTATGCCACTGCGGGGCGGTCGGATAACTTGTATAGCGGGGGCCAGGAACGTCAAATTTCTGAATAATGTCTGGCGTGAGTGTGTCATGAATCATAATAGTCCCATTATCCCCCTCAGGTTTTGATTTTTCAAACGTAAAATTCAGACCTCTCGTTCAGAAAAGCTGAACGAGAGGCTGTTTTTTTTTAAGGGCTGCCGCCCTTTGGATCCCGTTCCCCCGTCATTCTGCGCACAGTCGCAGAAGGCTACTTCAATGAGGGCGCAATGAATTGCGCCCCTACAACAGGCATTCCCGTAGGGCGCTGATTCATCACGCCCTTGAATCCATGGCCATGTTCAGATCAGCTTCTCCACCATCGCCTCCAACTTTGCCATCCGTTCATTCATGGCTTCGTTTTCTCGTGAAAGACGCTCAGTCTCTTGTCTCGCCAGTAAGGATTCTTTCTTGAGTTCCTCATTTTCTTTTTGAAAAAACGCCATACTGGACTTCATCTCCGCGATGGTTGCTTCATGCGACGCCAAGCTTTTTGATTGTTCCGTTATCGTTTTGGCCTGCTGATCGATAATCCGGCCCTGATGATTGATAATCTCCGACTGTTCCGCCAAGCGCTGTTCATGCAGCTGCCACCCTTTGGTCAATAGCACCGTAATTTGACCATACTTCACAGAGTAGGGATTTCCTTCTTTGTCAAAATTCACCGCCAACGGGAATACATCCGCAAGCTCTTCGGCGATAAACCCAAAATCCGCGCTGTTGTCGCTATTCAACAGGTATTGCACCGCACGCATTTGGGAAATCAATGTAGGGTCAAAGTCCAGATCCGCGATGGCGTGTTTGAATCGTTCGGAAGACGTCTGGGGACGGAGATCACCGTTGGCGTCGATGATGGCGGGGGTACCGGTACCGCCGGCTGCGCCTGCGATACGGAGGGGGCCTGTACCGCCGATTTCTAGGGCTTGATTAGGGGTGGTGGTACCGACGTTGCCACCGTTAAAATAGCTATCACCATCAGCCCTTAGAAAGGTAGAAATAGTATCTGTGCCATCTCCTTTAAATATTTGTACACCTTTTCCGCCAATTGTATTGGTACCTCTATAGAAAGTAATATACGCACCAGCTGTAGTGAGCACCGGAAAATCGATCCTGAAATTCGTGTCAGCGTTTCCATTGTCCACCAGAATACGCCGAGCATACGAACCTTGAAGCTTTATATCTCCAGCTATGGATAGCGCCTCAGAAGGGGGACTCGTCCCTATCCCCACGTTCCCCGCATTATCTATCCTCATCCGCTCACTAGACGTAGCCGCACCCTCCCCTGTAGTTTTAAACACCAAACGACCTGGCATGTCGTTTGTGCCGGGGGTGCCGTCGACGGCAGCTGCAATTATCGCAGATTCGATCATGTTTGCACCATCCGAGCCATAAAAAACAAGAGATCCTAGATAATCATCCGACTGAACTATCGTTGTTGCTCCAATCGCGGAACCTCGTGTTTTACCTAGCCCTAGCAGCTCCCCTGCTGCACTATTTTGATTATATACACTAAATATCCCGCGACGAGACGAAACAGTTTCTGTTAATTGTGCGGGAGTAGACGCCCCAAGAA
>JAGYJO010000081.1 GCA_018402095.1 bacterium | reverse complement strand
AACGAGTATAGTGTCGTTTTTGAGACGTGGGCAGTTTGTGGTTTTGAAATTCGAATTTCATTTTGGAATGGGTATAAGCATGGCCTAATGGCAGTGTTTGCTAAAATGGCGTTTTCCATGGCCAGCTTTTCGGATGTTATGGGTGTACCTGTCTTGGTAGACTTTCACAAAAGCTACGCTGTCTGAATGATCTGACTGGCCATGTTTAATCCACTGTTGGCTGCACCCAACCCCACAAAATTGACAACTTTTCCAATCATCCCACCGACACTTCCCAAATCAGCTTGGCTATAGGCCGTGAGTACTTTTGCGGCGGATTGGGGTATTTGCATGGGTTTTTCTTGTTTGGGGCTGTCTGTTTTGGCGGCTTCCAAGGTGCCCAGTGCCGTGCTGACCTTGTCCAAAACCACCGTGTGAAATTTGGTTTGTACATGGCTTGTCACCCGATTTAGGGTTTCCGGTTGCAAGGCTTTGGATTGTCCCAAAGATCGGGTGACTAGATCACTGCCCAATAATGCCCCTGCATTGATGAGACTATGGCCTACTTTTTTGGCAGTTTCGTCACCTGTCGTGGCAATGGCACGTCCGATATCGCCCAGGCTGTTTTTGAGCACGTTGCAGAGGGCTTGTGACTTTTCTTCTGGACTTAAAGTGGCTCTGTTGCGAAATACCCCATCTGCACCATTTTCGTTCAGTTTATGTAGCGCTGCTACACCGCACTGACCGAGAAATGTCACATCTGGGGCATTTGGCAACATCGTAAAACGAGCCGATTGTCTATTTCGAAACAGTCCCAAAGTGGGATCTTGCAAGGTTTCAGAGACGGTGACGATGACGGCGGTGACGGATTGGCCCATGATGTCCAGGACTGCGGGGTTTTCGGCGACGAAATGGCTGAGCAAGGAGACGTTTTGGGCCATGAATTCGGTTAGTTTTTCGGGGTTGAGTGTTACCGTGGCTTTGTCTTTGGATGTTTTGGGCGTGTTGTTGAGTTCTCTGTCAATCGCGGTGTCTATTTTTCCTGCGGCGACGGAGGCACCTGCGTTGAGTCCTATATCTACGGCGGTTGCGATGATGTTATTAGGGATATTTGCGATGCTGCTGGCGGCCCCGGTGACTGTGCTGGTGACGTAGCTGGCGGTGTCGGATACGTATTCTGTCGCGTCGCTGATGGCATTTTCTAACGTGAGTCCTGCCTCATCTCCCAGTGTGAAGGCGGTTGCTTGTACGGCGACATTTGAGACCCCCGCTGTCACCGCACTTCCCCAGCCAGAGAGCCAGCCGCCCCAGCTTTGATCTGTGTTGTCCTGCGTCGTGTTTGCGTCTGCTTGACTTTCTTTTTGAGACACGGTGTCGGGAATGCCTACGGTGAGTTTGGTGAGTAAATGGAGGCTGTTGTCGATGCCTGTGCTGAGCTGTTCGAGTGTGTTTTGGATGGGTAAGGCTGGCGAATCCCCTCTTTTAGTGGCCAATTTGGCGAGTTCCAAATCGGCTCTGGTGGCGACATGTTCGGCTATTTTGGCTAACAGGTGAGCTGTTTTTGAAGGACTTTTCGTGGGTCTATCCGTTTCAGTTGCGGTCGTGTTTTCAGCGATCACTTCTTTGGCCAAAGGCAGAATATCCCTTAATAATGAAATATCGGCTTGTTGTAGTTTGCCATCCGACATGGCGATGAGGCTATCCGTGGCAGACTTGTTGTCGAGAAGTGCCACGAACTGATCGAAAGCGGTACTGGCTGTTTCTACGAAGAGCGCTTTGTTTGCCAGTAGGGTGCCAACCGGATCTTCGATAAAAGCTTTGGCGATATCGACACTACCAGCACCAATCAAGGTGTTTGCGATGGCCAATCCTTCTGGCGAGGTGGCAATGTTGAGCCCGTGAATGGCCTTTTCCCCCGCAACGGACACCAGTACTTTTCGTAATGGGTTGTCTTTGTCCGAAATCATGCCTTGGATCTGACTGCGCAACGTTGGATCTGTGGCGCAAGATGAAATGATTTTTTTGAGGAGAATCTCGGGTGAGCTGAAGTCTGCGCTAGTGAGTGTTTTGGCAACGGCAGTGGCCAGTGATGATGTTCCTGTGATCACGCCAGCTCTATCGGCTTTCAGCGCGGCTTTGATCTCCAATCGTTCGGTGTATGCTTTGACCAAAAGTTTGCAGAGACTGATTTCACTGCCTACGCCTGAGTCTTGAGGCGCGTTTGGATTGTTTGCTTGTTCTTCTAAATGACTCAGCCGAGTTTTGATTTTTTCCAGATTCTCAGGCGTGACACGAAGCGCTGGCTTTTTGCTGTCCTCACGTAGTATGCCCATGTCGTTGATCATGCGGGTCCATTCGGTTTTTTGTGCCGCATTGGGTGTTTTGCCGAGAACAGACCCAAGACCTGGCGTGGTGTGGTGAGAAAAGCCTAAGGATAGATTGGCATACTGCATTTTTCATAATGCTATCGATGTTGTTGATAATGGCTTTGATGACCGTGCCGATGATGTTTTTTTCAAAGAGGGACTTTGCTTTTTCAATGCCGGCTTTGGCCTTGTCGAGTTTTTCGGTGAGATCTGTTTGTTTGGTTTCTAGTGGTTTGGTGTTGGTTGCAAGTGTGTGTATCTCTTTGTGTAGACCTGTATTTCTTGCTGCTATAGAGCCGCCGGTAAGCGTGTTTGCCAAGGCTTTGAACGCGTCTTTGAGCTTGCTTTTCTGTGATTGTGAGGCGTCTTGGATGTCTGCTTTGGCGGCTTCGGTATGGCTATTTTGGATAGCAGTGAGCCCTGCTAGCGTGGTTTTTGATGGGGTTGTTTTTTTATTGACTTGCATGACGATATTCCTTTTGGCGATGATTAAACCTGTGTTTTTTTTAATCGTTTTTCAGGAATACCCGTGTTTTGTGGGGAATTAAACATGGTGGTGAGGATCCCACCCCCTGTCCCCTCCCATGGAGGGGGAAATACTATTTCTGAGGGCGCGACCATTCGGGTCTTACCCTCAGACTCCCGGGATCGAAAGGGTGAGTCCGCCGTAGCCTTGCGAAGGTGGACGAACCCTCGAAAAATTAAAAACCCCTCCTGGGAGGGGTTGGGGGTGGGCATTCTACGCGCCAAAGAATTTGGAAAACCCGTATACTTCGGACAAGTTTTCAACCCCAAACAACGTATTAAACATTTTGGCCGTATTGCGCCCTTCTAGTTTGTAGCCCCATCCAGAGGTGTTTTCTTCTTGGACTTCACGGTTACCGGAATTGTTGAGCATGGCTTTGTTGAACGATTGTTGTTCTGTGAGCCACTTGAGGTCTTCTGGTGATATGGTGCCTTTGGCTTTTGCCGCAGCGGCGGTATCCATACGGGAGAAATAATTGAGTGCATCGTCGATTTTTGTAGCGTCGCCTGAAGTGGCTGCGTTCTGTAGCTGATTTAGGAATATTTTGGCTTGTACATCAAGCATGCTTGTACGGTCTTTTCCGCTTTTGCAATTAAAAAACAAGGAACCATCACAGAGACTGTCTAGCGCTGCCACCAAAACAGGCATTTCATAGGGCATCGATTGTTTGCCACCCAGTAGGCCAAGTTCTTGGTATGCTTCGAATGCGGCTTTTGTTTTTTCTGTTGTTTTTTCTAAAAGTTGTTTTTCAGGTCCATCTGGCAGCGTGGCTAAGCGACTGGTTGCACGAGACATGAGAGTTTCCATGGCTTCTGCATTCATTTCTCTTTGGTTGTCCCGTCCCGCTTGTTCCAATTCATTCACGCCAAAGTTGAATGTCGCAACTGTCACATTCAGTTCAGGAGGGGTGTCTCCAAATAAGGGTGTGCCATCGGCTGCTTTGAATTCTGATAACAGGGATGTCTTTTCTTCTGCAGACATATTTGCCAGGAGTGCGAGGGCATTTTTTTGTTCAGCCAACATTTGTTTTTCGTGATAGCCAAATCCAAATTTTGATCTGAAACTATCTGGGGTGACCAATGATACGGATGTTAGGTTGATATGAAGGGGTTTATCTCTATCTTCAGGTGCCATACTTTCCAGCTTTTGATGCAATGCTGAGCGTAGGAGATCCACGGCTTTGCTGTGATTGGCGACTTGTTTGGCCAGCTTTTTCTGGGCTTCTTGGATGTCACTTTTACCGCCTTTGGCCAATAGCTTGGTCAGTTTTTCCATCGCATCCTTAGATACAACCCCTTGTTGGCGTTGTAGATAATTAGCCATTGAGGGACCGTCTAGGTCTGATATTTTGGTTTCTTTGTCGCTTTGTATCACGCTTACAGTTGCGGGATCTGGTTTTTTTGTCGCTACCAGGGCATGTCTGACGCCGGAGAAAATGGTTTTGCCATGGCTAATGAGCGATGTCATTTGGTTGTTTGCGGCGCCTTTAGTATGGGTGCCGTTGGACTGGCATGTGACGCCGGTGAGTTCACGGTCCATCATGACCGTGTTTTGCACTGTACCTTTGGACGCTGCGTTTGCGGGTGTGATCGTTGAGACAACGCCGGGCTGAATGTCGCCGATTTTTTTGTGCCATTCACTTCCCGTATTGAGAAAACTTTCTCTCGACGTTTGGAGTAGTTTTTCCGCCTTATGGCCGATAGGGTCTCCGACGATAGCCGAAACACCTTTGGCCAAAAGACCAACATTCCAACCCAAAAGATGTTTTACTCCGGGTAAGGCGAAGAGCTTCTTGAGTCCTTTTGATACGGCAGATCGTGTGGCATCTCCACTGCCGTCTAACTCTGATAGTAGGGATTCCATTCGTTTTTTAGTGCCCGCAATATCTGATTTGTTCCCCAATGCTTCTTTGAGACTTTCTTTTGCGGACTTGGTGCTGCTGGTGTCTGATAGCATCAGCTGTGTTTTCATGTCCTCTTGGACTTTGTTGATTTCTGCCTGGATTTTGACTTTGCTGCTTGGGTCGTCTGTTTCGGTCAAAAGGGTGCCCAGAGCTTTGGTGTAAATTTCTAGTTGGGTATTTCTGACCGAGGTCACATCTGTCGTGATGCTGCGGTCCTTGTCCAAGTGTCTGGTGGCTCCCAGTGAGTCCAATCGTGCCTGGATCTTTTTTACATTTTCAGGGGGGACGGCGCTCATGTCGCCAAAACTGACGGAAGAGAATTCTAAGTCACTTTGTATTTTTTTGCTTGCTGTATCCCATTTGAGATCCAATGCTACGCCGACGGTAAATTCGGATGTTGGAGAGCTTGGATCCAATTTGAAGTCATAGTTTTGGGTGATATGGGCCTTCACCCCTTCTGGTGTCATCGTGATCTCAAGGGTTCGCGCCGCTGGATCTTCGAGTGGCATACCGGCAAAGCTGTCGCTGAAATCGGTGGCCATGTGTAGGGCGACCGGTGCGAGTATGGATTGATACGTCATTTTTAATGCTGCCAAGGTCTGGCTGTCATCTGGGATCTGACCTATGAGGTCTCTTAATGTGCCGTCTCCAAGACTCTCTGGTGTCATTGGGGTGCGCTCTAGGTTTGTGAGTAGGGCGTCTCGTTCTTCTGATGTTATGGCATTGTCTTGGCCAATCATGGCCTTGAGTAAGGCGGCTGTGCCGTCGGTGCTGCCTTTGACTTGGTGGCCATCGGGTAGGGTGATAGATAATAGGTCGGTGTTTCGAAAAAGATCGGCGGCCAAGTAGTCATTTTTTCTGACCGCGTCCATATCTTCTTGGTTTGACGTTTGTATCATTTTTGAGATTCCGACATTGTCACGGTGTTCAACGTGGAACTTATCAACGCTGTCTGAGATGCGCTCATCCTCTGATGAATCCAGAGAGATTGTTTCCAGAGGATCCGAACTAAGGCTCTCCGTATCCCAATCGTGAGGGGCGTCTACCGTCATAGGCGTATCCGTACTGGTGCTATCCAGCGATAAACGGGCGTCTGTGAAATCATCTGTTTGGATGGCGAACTTTTTGTCGGGGTGAACCTGAGCTCTGTCTGATGAAAAGAACTTGAATGCACGACTAAGGACATCGGTGATGGCGTTTTTCTTTTCGCTTGAAACAGGGCGGCTGTCTTCCCCCGCACCTTTGGTGGGTGCAACGGTACTGGCGCGGCTGAACTTTACACTGTCTAAACTATTCATTGGAAATCCTCTTCATGTATCGTTGCTTTTTTCGATTCAACATCTTCACTAATATGCCGTAGCCGAGACAAGAAATTTCTCAAGAAAAAAGAATCTTGTTCATGGTCGTCCATCACAATGCGATTGTTCTCAAATATATAGGAGATGTGTTTGGTGTAGTCTCTGTCATGTTCGGTGTAGAAAAGCCCTTCCCGTGTCATGCGTAGATGGTACTCGCCTTTGCGAGACTTGACCGTAAAGGCTTTGGCGTCGTGATAGGTATCGAATATCGCCAGAAAATGTTTTTTCAAACCATCTGTATCGCATTCAGCGGTTTTCACGGGTACATGCTGATCGATGGCGGGGTCTATTTCCCGCAAAGAGATCACGTCAATGGGTTGGATCATAAAAGACACCTTTCTGAACTTTTTTGGGGTAACTTTCCCCAGGTGGCGGGCTGGCAAACATATCGTTGTTTTG
>JAGYJO010000080.1 GCA_018402095.1 bacterium | reverse complement strand
TGCCTAGCCCCGTGGACAGTAAACTGCGGGGTGACATCCAATCTGTTTCTCGGGAATTGATTTCTAAGATGGCGCTATCGTTTCAGTCTGAGATAGAAAAGGAGAGCAATGGTCTTTCGCCCGAGTCGAAACAGCCTTTGCTCAAGCAATCGGCATCTTTTGTGACGCGGGCTCAGTTGCTTATGGATAAGACAGCGCCATCGGAGATTCGGCATGTGTTGGCCACCCTTGATGCCGTGGCGACGGGTCGTTCTTCTGCGAACCTTGAGGCGCTTAAACCCGCTCTTGAATCCGGTTTGAATGCGTCTTTTTCAGAAGCATCGGTGCGTTCTGATTATTTCAAAAAGCTCACAGATGCAGTGGACAGAGAGGCGACGCAAGAAGCGGGTGTCGAAGCTGCGCGGCTACCTGTGAATACGAGCTCGGATTCACTTGCTGAAATTCTACAAAAACTGACAGAGGGTTCGGATGGTGATCGAGCTCAAGCCAGTGCTGAGCTGGCAAACGTCAAAGACCGTGTAGCCCGTGTCATCGAAGAGGCCGTGTCTCAAGGCAATATGGAAGGTGTCATGAGTATCTTGGGTAAGCTTCGTCAGGCGAATATGAACGAATTGATTACGGATTTGGGTGCGTTGGTGGATCTGGATGGTGATGGAGATAAGGTGAAAGAGGCGTTGCGGGATTATGACAATCAGCAGAACGCATCTGTCACCAAGCGCTCTGTCGAACAAGAAAATCGCCGCCTAGCTTTGGATTCTTTTACAGCGGCAAGAATCAAGGATGATACCCGAATCGTAGATCAGATGGTGCAGGGCGTGATAGATACCAGACACAAACAAAAAGCACTGGATACTTTGGCTGACCGGCTCATTTCTGGCGATACCGCCTTACTCAAAGAGGCGTTGTCAGATGAGGGTGTGAACAATCAGTTGGCCCAATTGATCGCACAGGGGGTGGCGTTAGACATCCCTTCGGCTTACAGACTCATGACTGCCGTTGCCACGATGGAAGACAAAGAGAGCCGAGATGCTTTTGGCAAGCGCGTCGGTGCGCATTTGCAGGTAGTGAATCGAGATATCAAAACAGAGTCCCGTAAAGGAGATATCAAAAAGATCAGAGAGCATATGCAAGCGCTGACAAAAAACGAAGAAAAACAGAAAAAAATAGCGGCCTTTACGACGCAGCTCAATAATGGGTATGGGGTACTACAACTGTATGCCTTGCCAAATGTTTTTGGTCGTGGCGTTTCCATACAAGACAGCACCAAACAATTGGGCGCCTTGGTGTCTAAGGGTGGGGTGCATAAGGCGCACGCACAAGATATGTTTCGGACTTTGGCGATGCGCAATCCCGTCGCTGCCGGAAATCTCATGACGGAAGCCATGCAGTCTTCGACACCGAACTTGGCGGTGACACTGTATGAAGGGGTGCGCAAAGAAATCCCAGGCGCCAATGGCAAGACCTTGGATAATATACAGACACTGATTACGACTGCTTTGTCTGCGCTGAAATCGACGCAGCCATTGACGGCTGAATTTACGCAATTGCAGAGCACCATGACGAAAGACATTGCAGAGATAGGGACTGCTAGATCAACTGTGCCGGCTGCGCCCACGACGGTTGCGGCGAGCGTGATTCTGGGGGAAGAGACCTTGACGGTGCCGGATGACAAGAAACCCCTTGCTACGGAACAGTTTAGACAAGGCATGGAAAGCTTGGCGGACAATTTGGTGTCTGTGGCTAGCGATGGTGATGTTGGCAGCTTGCAGGCGGCTTTTGACAAGATGGATGCGGGACTGGAATCGATGTCAGCGTTGGACTTTCAAGTGCTCACAGATCTGGCAAATCAATTGCCAGGGCCGGTAGCGAGAGAGGTTCGTCTGCAAATAGGGGCGGGTGCGATGGTAGCCATGCCTTCGGATAGTCCTACGCGTGGACATATGCAAAATCAGCTGGTAGCAGACATGATTGCGAATGGTGACGGTTTAGACTTTTCTGAATCGATGGTTAGTACCATGTTGAAATCTAAGGCTGCTGGAAAAATGGATGCCTTGGAAACGTTGTTGCAAAATAACTCCGACAAGTTGGATTTGAATACTCCAGGCACGATGACGGCTGTGGCTGATACATTGACGGCCCTTACAACGGATGGCGGACAGGCCAATAAATTGTTGCAGCCGGGTGGTGCCTTGGCCAAACGTGTGGAAGCTAGTTCTGCTATGTCATTATCAGATCTCATCAGCTTTAAGCATGCGCAGGTATCTGCAGGTGTGACACTGGATATACGTGAAGTGTGGAGAAAGTCGCTTTTATTTGACGTGTCTCCTTCTGATGAATTGAAGTTGCAGGAGATGGAGTCTTTGCTTGCTGCTCCGCCTAGTCTGAATGATTTTAATGTTATGGCTACGATGAAGAATGAGCGTCCAGCTGTTTATTTGCAGTTGCTCTTAAATGCAGCGAACTCTTCTGCGCCGGTGCATAGACTTATTGAGCATGATTTTAACGCGGTGAAAGCCCATGCAGATGTCGTGACAACATTTTTGTCTAAACCGACGACTCCTGAGGCGTTGACCAAGATGAACAGAGACGTGGTGGAGCCATGGCTGACGGATGCTTCTGAAATTGGAGCGCAAGCGGGCAGGGTAATTCTCTTGATGAGTCACGCGAATCCGGCTCAGCTGACGGCCACGCTGGGTCAATTGGATGCGGCTACGGCGGGAGATGCTGCGAATAAAATACAGCGTATGGCATTGTCCTCATCTTTGGATATGTCGTCTCTGATAGGTGCTGTCCCTGCCTTGCGAGACAAGGCGTCGTTGGGATCGCATGCGGCTTTGCGGCAGTTGGCCCAATCTGCTCTCACAAAGCATAGCCGTGGGGCTTCGTTTGAGGGAGAGTTGGCGGCGATGGGAACACATGTTCGTTTGCATGAAGATTCTTTCATGGCGGCATTGACCTCGAAGGGTGGTCTTGCGATGCGAACTGAAGATGCGGAGGCCAAATTGAACCAAGCTTTGTCTTCTGAGGGCGGACTGACGGGCATGCTTTTCTTGTTGGATGCGCCACTCAAGGTGAAGCCGTTGGATTTGTCGTTATCCGATGCCAGAAATATGAAAATCGCCAAAGAAGCATTGACGGAAATACGTGTGGCTGAACTCATCCGTGATGATTCCGAAAGTATCTCCGGTATGGATAGGCAGGACGCCACTATTTTGGTGGATACATTGAATGGTGCGAAAGATAGAATTATGCCGAAATTGGCGGCGTTCGTGAAATCACGTGAAGCTGGGGATCGTTTGGTCGCCTTGATAGGTCAGTCCACACATAGCCTGACGGGGACGGGTGATGATCATATGCAGAGTTTGCGTAGCCAGTTGATCCTTGCGACAGGGCTTGGGGATGATATGTTAAAGAGTCATTTTGGAATTGATGCCGAGGCTCTGAAATCGAAAGTAGCGACCTCATGAATCGCGATGATGTGATTCACCTATCGGTAGACGGTGATATGTCGCCTAAGGCGGCTGAATCGGGTGATGTGGCGGCGGCTTTTTTGGCGACCTTGGCCGCTGGCGCTGCAGATATTTTGTTGCTCGAAAAAACCTTGACCAAAGCCGTTGTTGATCATGAGTGTTTGGTCACGTTTCTTCGGGAATTGGATCAGTTGGTCAATGAAGCGTCGGCTGAGCGAGATGCCGCGGTTCCCTTTTTGATGGGGAAATATGGGGTGTCTATGATGACCCGGTTATTGCTCATGATTGATGACCAAACAGAATGGGGGGCTGTGGCCTCTTTTTCTCTGGACAGTATACGCAGCGGGTTGAAGTCCTATAGTTTTGACAAACTGATGGCGGTCTTGCAGTCCGAGAGTGTTGCCGATTTTGCCCGTCAGGCGCATGCGAAAGTGTTGCTCACGATGTCGCAAAAAGACACATTGGCGGATGCTTTTTGGCGCAAATACCCATCGGATGACGGGGGTGCTGCTGACGCGATGACGGCTGTGTTTGCTACGGCGGATATCTCGGTGGACTTGGATCTGAAGCTGGCAGTGATGCGGCAGTATGCGAAAACGGCTGCGGGAGTGAACTTGCTGCTGTCCTATGCGGGCAAAATTTTTATTCCTGATGTGGTGTTGATGGGGCTTTCTCATCAGGTGTTGGTCTATCCTGGCGTGTCATTTTCTGCGGCGTGTCAGTGGATCTGTGGTGAAAATGGAGCGGGTATTCTGAAGGCGATGTATGTCAAAAATGCCAAGGACGCTTGTCGCTTTGTGACCATGCTGGCCAAAGATCAAGATGTCAGAAAGGGCGTGTCTGGCTATCAAGCCCTAATCGCTATTGGCTTGGGTTTGATTGCGGCTATGGGGCAAGGCTTAGACCAGGGGGTGGGTACACGACAATTGGTGCGTGATATTGTCGTTGCAACGTCGCCTACTCCGGGAACAGGCCCGGTCTCTGAGGCACTATTACAGCAAACCATAGAGGCGGGGTATATCTTTGGAGAGGCTTTGTCTGAGCAAGCTCTTTTGAATGGCTTGGGTAAACCGGTTACTTTGGGCGAACTGTTGGAGCGATTGGTCATTGTGGGGCAGGTCATCAGGATTTCCAAGGAGCCGCTTCTCTATAATGTGATCATGACGGATAGTTTTGTACCTGTTCTGGAAGACTTGGTGATCGAACGTTATGGTGTGTCTGAGGGTGTTGCGCCTGGCGTTGCGAAGTCTGTTGTGACGCGGCTGAAGGCACGTCCACGCTATGATGCGATGGTTTCCTTTATGACAACTGAATTGAATTTGTTACCTCAGGGTGGCGGGCATGTCTGGGTAGAACACGCGTCAGCAGAGAGTATAAATCCTTTTCTGACCCTTTTGCATCAGCGACTCGAAGCGGTCTCCAATCAAGTACCTAGTCGGGTGATCGGCTCTGCGGGTAAGGAACGGTATGAAAAAATAGAGAAGAAGGTTCAGGTTCAGCGTTTGTCAAAAGCGTTGCAAGAGACCTATGTCGCTACATTTGCTGGATTTCGTGAGGGGAAACTGTCCTTTGCTGATATGTTGCGTACACTGGAGAGGTCCTAATCGATGGCTAAAAAAGATCCCAAAGAAACCTGTGTTGCTGCGCTACTAGAGCGTGTCTTGTTGTCTGCTGAGGGTGATTGCGATGTGTCGGAGACAGAGGCTCAGGCTGTTGTGTCTTTGTCCTCTCAGATTCCAGAGGGTGTTTTGTCAAAACTGTTGATGGGCTTGAAGGGGGTTCGCCGGCGTCAGCTGGTCATGTCGTTGCCTATGTCACGGCAGCAGTGGTGGTTGGAAACAAGTACGGATACGCAGTCTGTGGGTTTTGTTTTTGCTGCTTTGCCAGAGGCGGAACAGTCACGGTTGTTGTCTACATGGTTTGCGGCCAATAGAGACCGGTATCTTTTGATCAAAGATTTGGCGAGTCAGCGTATGATTACGGTTGGCGATCTTTGGGTTCGTACGGATACCGCAAAGCCTGACTTGATTCAGGTGGAGGTAGAGACGGTGCTAGATGCTATCCAAAATGAAACCTCAGGGCCGTCTGATTTTGCTGACTTTTTGAAATTGCGTGTGACGATGTATGCGCCGGAAGTGTTGGAGTCTATAGGGAAATTGGTGGTTTCAGCGTTTTTAGACTTGAAAATTCCTATTGTGACGCCGGCGTCTTTTCTCATGCATTTGAAGTGTCATTTGTATTATGACTACCTTACTTCGGCCATTCCAGGGATTTCTATCGCGTCGTATTCTCAATTGATACAGCAGTTTGTGATGGCTTTGGGGCAGATGCCGGATGGGGATTGGGTGATGAAGGTTTTGTCCCAAATGCCAGGTAGTGCGCTGAAGCATATTTTTAGGATTATGAGAGAGGGAGCTGCGGCACACCAAGAGCCTCAGCGACAGACATGTTTGAGGCTGATTCGTGATATTGGGCAACGTGTTGACAGGCCTGAGTTTGAACCTGTACGCTTGGTTTATGCTGCATAAGGGGTTTCTATGTTAGATCTATTTTTCGAACACAAAGTATTGTTCTTTATCACCGCTGTGGTGACCTTTAATTTTATATTGTTTGTGATACGTATAGGTATTAGTTTGCGTTTGGCACGTAAGCAGCAGCAGCAATTTAGAGCGGAGATCAAAGTCTCTGAAGATAGAATGCGTGAAATTTTTCAGGGGATTTCTCAAAGTCGGCTTGATGTTGTTCAAAGTGCCGAACGGGTCGTGAAGCAGATGGAAGTATATCGCGATAGTGATGCCGGAAATACCTGAATCTGACGCATTGAAGGCGATTGATAGAGAGACCTTTCGGGCCATGCGTCGCGACCCGGCTAAGCTCGAAGCCCATCTGGATACCATGTTGTCTGCGGTTCACAATCGGATGATGGCACCTTTTCAAAAAAGCCAGCCGGTTTCCTATCATACCTTTCCCAAAGCCCCTGCTGTGGATATGTCGAAACTGGTCAAAATGCCTGCTTCGGCCAAGGTTGTAGACTCCCAAAAAACGACGGCGCCGCAGCCCGTTTCCCCTACCCCACCGGAGGCCTCTCCCACGGCGC
>JAGYJO010000008.1 GCA_018402095.1 bacterium | reverse complement strand
TCTGTCCAAGCCGTTATTTCCAAAGAATCGGGAATACTCGATCTATCCACCACCAAAGAATGATACCGTGTCGCCTGAAACGGATGTGATAACCCAGCAAACACCCCTTTATCATCATGAAAAACAGGTGATGTTTTACCGTGAACCAAGGTAGGCGCATACCCCACCGTTGCACCAAACACCCGACCGATAGCTTGGTGGCCCAAACACACACCCAAAAGTGGAATGCGAGATCCCAATTCACGAATCACCGACTCTGAAATACCCGCATCTTCAGGACGTCCAGGCCCAGGGGAAATCACAATACCCGACGGTGACATAGCGGCCAGCTCATCAACAGAAAGTACATCGTTTCTGTAAACAGAAGGTACCATGCCCAGTTCACCAAAGTACTGTACCAGGTTATAGGTAAAAGAATCGTAGTTATCAATCATGACAAGCATGCGGACAAAGTTCCTTTCGCTTTTGCACGACATTCACGCAATTCATATTCTGGCTCAGAATCCGCTACAATACCCGCCCCAGCGTGTACAACATAGAGACGCTCGTTCTTCTTACTGGCAAGGGGAATACCTGAGGACAAGACCTCTCTATGTTCGGACGAAACAGAGGCCGTGGTCCGAATCATAATACACATGTCCATATTACCTCTAAAATCGATATATCCCAAAGCCCCGCCATAGGGACCTCTCTGATATGGCTCCAGTTTTTCAATGAGAGACACGGCCCGTATTTTGGGAGTTCCGCTCAAGGTACCCGCAGGAAAAGTGGCACGAAACAAATCAAATGCCGTTAAACCATCTCGCAAACGCCCTTTAACATGGGAAACCATATGAATGACATGCGAATAAGATTCAAACGTCATCAAATCCGAGGTCGTGACAGACTCACAAACCCGACCCAAATCGTTACGCCCCAAGTCAACCAGCATAATATGTTCGGCAACTTCCTTGTCATCCTGACTCAGGGAAATTTCTTGCGCAGCTTCTTCACCCAAAATCCGAGGTCGCGTCCCTGCAATAGGTCTCACGACAGCCGATCTATCCTGCAAACGCACCAAAATTTCAGGAGAAGCACCTGCAAACTGATACTCATTCATGTCAAAGAAAAACATATATGGAGAAGGGTTGATCAATCGCAACGAACGATACACATCAAACGGATCTTTTTCACTCTGCACAAAAAAGGGTTGCGACAAGACCATTTGAAAAACATCACCTTCATAGATGTGTCGCTGCCCCCGCCTAATCATGTCAAAAAAATCTGCATCCGACATCCCGGGCGTAGCATGCAAAAAAGGATCCAAAGGCACCGGAATAGACAGTGCCTGACGTGGGGTCGGTCGCCGTATTTGCGCAACGATATCGGATATACGCGCATCCGCTTGCGCGGCGTTCTCTTCGGTCCCAAAGATGACAACCGACATAATACGCTTCACATGATCAAACACAATCAATGAAGACGGAAATATAAACTCAGCACTAGGCAAATTCAAACCGGGTTTATTCTGAGAAAAAACCACAGGCTCCATACGCCCAAATGTTTCCCAGGAAAAAAAGCCCACCGCACCACCGGGGAAAAAGGCCCACTCATCGGGCACATCAATTTGAAACTGAGAATACGCAGACTGCAAGGTCTCTAGAATAGGCGCTGCCACAATAGAGCACGTGCCCTCAGCGTCAAACACGTGGGTCTCTGTGTCATAAGCCCGCAAACGGCAAAGGGGATCAAATCCAATAATAGAGTAACGCGCAATATGCTCACCACCCGTCACGCTTTCTAGCAAAAAGCTATGCGGTTGGCGCAATTGCATATACACAGAAACAGGGGTATCTAGATCTGCAACGAGATCTCGACGAAATGGTATAAGTGATATTGTTTCAGACATAGGTCTATCTAAACAAAGTCAGAGACATAGATCAAGGAACAACCAACGATAATTCAAGATATCACGAAAAGTCCCTTGCTATTCGACTTAAACCTCGTCGAGGCCCACACGGATTTTTGCAGAGATTCCACCCACAGCAGGCTCCGATTCAAGCATCGCTATAGCTGCTGCCATTGTGCTTTCCACGGCGAGATGGGTCACCAATACAATTTCAGCTTCATTATCAACAATGTCTTTTTGCATGATTTTCGAAATACCAATTTGATGCTCAGCCAAAACACTGGAAATACGTGCCAGAGCGCCATGCGTATCCACCGCATGCAATCTCAAATAAAACTGAGATACCGTATCCGAAAAGGGAACAATAGCGATATCTGCACCCAAAGATTCCAAGTTACGCTTGTTACCCAACGGATGTTCATCAAAAGCGATATCCATCAAATCAGAGACAACGGCAGACCCTGTTGGCGCCCCACCTGCACCACGCCCGGATAACATAGATTCACCGACGGCATTTCCCACAATAAAAACAGCATTAAATTCATCCCTGACATGCGCCAAAGGATGGTCTTCTGGAATCAGCGTCGGATGCACCTTAAATGTCATCTTGCCAGGCCTGACTTCGCGACCAATGCCCAACAACTTGATCGTGTAACCCAATTCTTTTGCATAGGCGACATCGCTAGACTCCAAAGCCGTAATACCTTCATAATACACATCATCCAACTGAACATTGGCCTTAAAGGCTACCGCGCCAAGAATAGTTAATTTGTAGGCAGAGTCCAAACCAGAAAGGTCCATAGATGGATCCGCTTCTGCAAATCCCAAGGCCTGTGCTTCTTTCACAACGGCATCAAAGGAAGAGCCGGGTTCTTCAAGTTTGGTCAGGATAAAGTTGGTCGTACCATTGAGAATCCCATAAAACGCATTAATACGATTGGCGGCAAAACCAACCTTCATCGTGCGAATAAGAGGAATCCCACCGCAAACAGTGGCTTCAAAATAAATATCGGTACGATTTTCTTTTGCCAACGCAAAAAATGTCGCTTTATGCTTAGACAAAACCTCTTTGTTCGCAGTAACCACAGGCTTTCCTTGGCGCAATGCTTCACAGATATAATCAAAAGCAGGATATTCACCACCCATCACCTCTACGATCACATCCACCTCTGGATTTTGCAAAACCGACATGGCATCGGTGGTCAAAACAACATCAGAAGACACCAGAGATCTGGCCTTTTCCAGATTTCGCACAACAGCATGCGTCACAACAAGAAATTTCCCCGTTCGCTCCGCAATCAAGGCTTGGTTATTCTCTAGAATCTCCAAAACACCACACCCAACGTTACCCACACCCAACAATCCAATACGGATTTTTTTTCGCTTCATTCTATATCCTTTATCAGTTGGTAAAGATCATTTCTCGAAAAACCAAAACACGTTTTGCCAACTTCTAGCATTTGCTTTTTATCCAAACCTGCTGAGTGTAATTTTTTTACCACACTTTGCAGATCTGGTCTCGTTTCGTTTGGCAAAGGCATCACAGCAAAAACCCATTCACCCTTTTTCGGGTATTCGCCAAGTTTAGCCAAAACGTCATTCGGAGAACCAGACCATATCGTCTCAAAACACTTCGTGAGCTCTCTTCCAAAAGCTACCTTATACGCCGGAAATACAGGCAATATAGCGGACATGCTCTCATGTATACGCATCGGCGATTCAAAAAAAACCACCGGAAGCTGCAACGTTTGTGCCGCGTGAAAGAAAGGCTGTGCATCGGCAACCCGCCGCGGAAAAAAGCCGCCAAAAATCCATTTATCGACAGGCATCCCCGCCACAGACAAAAACGTCGACACCGCAGAAGGACCCGGAATAGGAACAACCGCATAACCCGCATCACGGACCAGGCCCACCAAGTCCTGCCCAGGATCACATAACGCAGGGGTACCCGCATCACTCACGTACGCGACAGAAAGCCCCGACGCCAAATACCCACAAATAGTAGCCGCACCTGATTTCTCATTATGCTGTCGCACACTAACCATGCGCTTCGACATCCCAAAACGCTGCAGTAATTTTTGAGTCACACGGGTATCTTCTGCTGCAACCACATCCACCAGACGCAAGGTATCCAACAAGCGATGTGTCACATCAGACAGGTTACCTATAGGCGTGGCACAAACATACAGAGTAGGCACACGCGGCGTCTCTTCCAAGACAGAAACCACTAGCTCTGTGAAACGGCGTTGGTCTGAAAGGACGACGTACCTTCGAACTCATTTTTGGATGTAATTACATCCATGTTCACCCGTCCCTTATAGATGGCACCCTCTTCTATCAGAAGTTGGTCGCCAGTAAGATCCCCATAAACCTTGCCCGTCTTACAAATATGCAAGCCCGCAGAGGCCTCAACATTACCAACAACTTCACCAGAAATTTCCACACGGCGTCCAAAAATATTGGCCTTCACTTTACTCTTTTCACCGATGAAAACCTCGCCC
Organism: bacterium; assembly: GCA_018402095.1. Classification (GTDB taxonomy): domain Bacteria; phylum Margulisbacteria; class Marinamargulisbacteria; order SXXA01; family SXXA01; genus M30B43. The sequence continues at coordinate 13,565 of JAGYJO010000008.1, read as the reverse complement.
TGAGAGTTTATCTCCCCCTCAAAGTTACCTTCGACACGCAATGAGCGTTGGGTATGCAAAACCCCCTTAAATGACGAGTCCTCACCAATCACGGTGTTCACCAGTTCATTTTTAAATCTGTTTTTTTGAAATGCCATTAGAGCCTGAAAACTACCACACCTTCGCGCTGGCTGTAAACATATCCAGGTCCAAATATCGGCGTGGCGACACCGGCTGTTTCCAACGACGCACCTCATAATGCAAATGAGGACCCGTAGACAAACCCGTCGTACCTACCTGCGCAATAACCTGGCCCTTTTTGACAAGATCACCGCGATCCACCAACAAACGAGAGGCATGCGCATAAATGGTACGAAACCCAAAGTTATGATCAATAACCACAACATTCCCAAATCCAGAGGACCAGCCCGAGTAAACAATCAAGCCATCCGCCGCACTTTTTATCGGAGCACCAGTCCAAGAGGGGATATCGATACCCTTATGCAAACGGGACTTCCCCGTCACCGGATGCACCCGCCATCCAAAATCAGACAAAATGTACCCATAAACAGGCCAAATAGAGGGCGTAAAAGCATAATGAAGTCGATACTGCTGCCCCAACTGATTCAAGCGAATAAACCCTTGTTTCAAGGCACCCAACACCTCACCCATGCCAACCACAGCCTCCCGCCACGTATCCTGTTCGTCGGACTCCAAAAAAACAGCCAGATCCCCCCAAGATACGGCAGACTTCACCGAAGCGCTGGACCTGCCACGAGAGCCAAACAAGTCTCTAATTTCCGACTCTCGCTCCAAAAGAAGCTCAATATCAGACTTCATTTCTTTAAACTTGTTTTGTAAGTCATTCATTTGGCGGTGATGCTGCGTCGATTCTTGTTGTAGACGACGATAATTGGCCACATCAATACCGACACGACCCACGGTATAAATCAACAGCAACAAACTCAACACCAACGCCACACCACCGATCACCAAAACAGCTAGCATGCTTCGCGATAAACGCAAACACCAGCTACGCCTACCCGAAGGCGGCATGATGACAATAGAAAAAAAAGAATCTTTGCGCTGCATGTCCTTGCCTTTTCACAGATCAGGGGCTCGCACGCTAACCCCTGAGGCGATTTTAAGTATAAATGGTCGGGGCGATTGGATTTGAACCAACGACCACTAGCACCCCATGCTAGTGCGCTACCAGGCTGCGCTACGCCCCGTCAAATTAGACTGATTCCGACTCCGAAGAAACACCTGACAGGAGTGCCTCAAAATCCTTACCATCCAAAACTTCCTTCTCTAGGATCTCCTTAGATATTTCCTCAAGCTTGTCGAAATTGTCAATCAGAATCTGCTTCGCCTCAGCGTAACAAACATCTATCAAACGACGAATTTCCTCGTCTATTTCTCTCGCCGTACCCTCAGAATAATCTTTGGAGTGATCGCTATAATCTTTGGCCATGAAAACGTAGCCCTGAGACTTTCCATATTTCCGGGCACCCAAGCGCTCGCTCATCCCATAATTACAAATATAGCCACGCGCCAATTCAGTCGCACGCTCAATATCATTGGAAGCACCAGACGTAATCATCTGAAATTTCAAATCTTCAGCGATACGACCGCCCATCAATACTTTGATCTGATCTTCGATTTCCGCACGAGACATTAAGTACTTATCTTGCTGTGGCAACTGCAAGGTATATCCAAGCGCTCTACCACGGGGTAAAATACTGATTTTGTGAACAGGGTCTGTGTTCTGACAAAATTTAGCAACCAACGCGTGACCCACTTCATGGTAGGCAACAATTTCTTTTTCTTTTTCGTTCATCGCTTTTGATTTGCGCTCAGGCCCCGCGATCACACGATCCGTAGCCGCTTCAACATCTGTCATCTGAATGATTTTCTTGCCTTGACGTGCCGCCATTAAGGCCGCCTCATTAAGCAAGTTCGCCAAATCCGCACCCGTAAACCCTGGGGTTCTCTTTGCAATCACGTCTAAATCAAGATCTTTATCAATCTTCTTTTCCTGAATATGAATATCCAAAATCGCACGACGTCCCTTAATGTCAGGCTTGTCTACCACGACTTGACGGTCAAAACGACCAGGTCTCAAAAGTGCAGGATCCAAAACGTCAGGACGATTAGAAGCCGCAATAACAATCACCGTTTGCTTGGGATCAAAACCATCCATCTCAACCAGCAACTGATTCAAGGTCTGCTCCCGCTCATCATGCCCCCCGCCAACACCAGCACCACGCTGACGGCCAACCGCATCAATTTCGTCCAAGAAGATAATACAAGGCTGCACTTTTTTTGCTTGCTGAAACAGGTCTCTCACACGAGAAGCCCACCCCAACAAACATCACAGTCCAGACCGGACAAGGCTAAAGAGAAGGAACCTCGCCCCGCCGGCGGCGGCACGCAGCGCAAGCAAAGGTCTTCCCTGTTCCCGGAGGTCCCATCATCAAAACACCTTTGGAATTTGTATTTATCATCTTGAAAACTGATTGGCCTTTCAAAGTCCACAATCTCACTGTCAACAATCCTTCATCCGCACCGCAACATCTTTAAAGTAACCCAGGTTTACTTCTCTTTGAATTGGACAGCACGCGACTTTCCAAACGTCATATTTACAGCTGTGGCACCTTGCGCCTGACGAAGATAAAAAACCACAACACCCCAATCCAAAATAAAGGTAACGCCTGCAAAGACCAAGCTGAGCCAGAACTATTGGGATCCAATTTTGACAGAAACGCCTTTTTCTCTGAGCTCCTGTACCCAATTCAGAATTATTGAATTAGCAATACGTCTTGAAAGCTTCACCGAGTCAGCAACCCCAGTCAAAACCTGGTCTTGGGTCCCCAGATGGTCACTTCGATATTTGTTACACTTAGGTCCGTCATAAAGGATGAGAAGTCCATTTGGGCAGCGTCTTTTTGGGCTTTGTAGAATGAGTGGTCAAAACCGTTAGAACAGAAGTCCAAACAGGAAATGCCAAATAAAATTACATAAAATTTCTTTGGTGGGGCTTTTTCGTTAGGATGTTGTTTTTTGAGTCAGATTTGAGGTCGAGGACGTTTTACCGCTGGGGATTTTGTTTTGCCATAAGACCGATTAGTCCCCTAGCAGGAAGCTTTTGCAATAAACAAGATGAGTTCCCATCGGCTTACCCCCAAAAACCACTATCTGTTGAATCACCGAGCGGCCTATGTTCCAATGTCGCGCCGCCGTTTTCACTTCAGTAACACATGCTCTGTAGCTCCAGTCGGTAGAAGCCGTTTCCATGGTGAAGAGGTCACCGGTTCGATTCAGTCAGGGCTCCACTGTGTTCTGGTACAAAAGTGTTCTGTTTTTATTGTTTTTACTTTTAGGAACTTCTGACGAAAACATTGTCCTGAAATACCAGACCAGTATTTCTCAGAAGTTCCACAGATTTTGTAATACTCAAGGAGACCGTAATCATGGCCAAAGAAAATTTTTCGCGGCAGGCCCCATCTTAATATCGGAACGATTGGTCACGTTGACCACGGAAAACAACCCTAACAGCGGCTATCACAAAAGTGTTGTCATCTGTTGGTGGTGCCCAGTTCAGAGGCTACGATCAAATCGATTCAGCCCCAGAAGAAAAAGCCCGTGGTATCACAATCGCGACAGCACACGTAGAGTACGAAACAGAAAACCGTCACTACGCTCACGTTGACTGTCCTGGTCACGCGGATTATGTCAAAAACATGATCACAGGTGCAGCTCAAATGGACGGTGGTATCTTGGTTGTAAGTGCGGCTGATGGACCAATGCCACAAACACGTGAGCATATTCTTTTGGCACGTCAGGTAAACGTACCGTGTATCGTTGTTTTCTTGAACAAAGTAGACATGGTAGATGATCCAGAATTGATCGAATTGGTTGAGATGGAACTTCGTGAGTTGTTGAGCAGTTACGACTTCCCTGGTGACGACATTCCTTTTATCAAAGGTTCTGGTTTGAAGGCGTTGGAGTCCCCAGAAAATGGTCGTGACAACCCAGATACCAAGTGTATTTGGGAATTGATGGATGCGGTAGATAGCTACATCCCACTTCCTGAGCGTGTAACAGACAAGCCGTTCTTGATGCCTGTTGAAGATGTGTTCAGCATCACAGGTCGTGGAACTGTTGGTACCGGTCGTATTGAGCGTGGAATCATCAAGGTGGGTGAAGAGGCTGAGTTGGTTGGTCTTTCCGAAACAACAAAGAAAACAACAATCACCGGCGTTGAAATGTTCCGCAAGTTGTTGGATGAAGGTCGTGCGGGAGACAACGTTGGTCTTTTGATGCGTGGTGTGGAAAGAGACGATTTGAAGCGTGGGATGGTTTTGGCCAAGCCTGGTAGCATCAAGCCACACAAAAAGTTTAAGCCAAGTTGTATTGAAAAGAGGTGGACGTCATACACCATTTTTCAATGGATACCGTCCTCAGTTTTACATTCGTACAACAGACGTAACTGCTGCTGTAACACTGCCAAGTGGTGTTGAGATGGTTATGCCTGGTGATGTGATGATGTTGAGAGTTGAAGGTCGTGTTCCGGTGCCTGTGAAGATGGTATGCGCTTTGCGATTCGTGAAGGTGGCCGTACAGTAGGTGCTGGTGTTGTAACACAAATCATAGCCTAACAGATTTCCGAGAGGGCTTTTCCCTTTCTGTCTTTGAATAGCGGCCAGCCCCATAGTGGGTTGGCCGCTATTCTTTTTTTGATACCCAAGTATCGGGACTATTTCAAAACATAGCACCTCAATCTATAAGCTATGTGCACCCACATGTTTTGAAATAGTCTCGCGTTAAAAAAGGAGTTGCCCATTATGGCCCAAAACAGCAAGCCCACATGCCTTATCGAAATTCATGAGAAGCATCGTGCGAAGTTGACCTCTTTTTTCGGTTACACACTGCCACTTTGGTATACATCTATCAAAGAAGAACACCATGCGGTACGTCACAACGCCGGCATTTTTGATATTTCACACATGGGTCTTTTCCAAGTATCTGGCGAAGACGCCTTTCCCTTTCTCGAAAACATGTCTTGCAACAAGCTCACAAAAGTCGCCAAAGGCTACTTTGTATACACGATGATTCTCAACCGTGAAGGTGGCATACGTGATGACATCATGATCGGCCCAATGGGAGACGACTATCTTGTCATTGTAAACGCATCTAACGCAGCCAAAATAGACGCGTGGTTCCAAGAAAACAAACCCAGTAGCGTACACATCACATCCCACAATGACACCCATGGACTCATGGCCATACAGGGACCAAAAGCAGCGACCATTCTCAGTCAAGTTTTACAAAAAGACTTGGCCTCTATGAAACCATTCATGCTCAAAAAGCGCACCTACCAAGACCAATCCATATGGTTAGCCAGAACAGGTTATACAGGTGAAGATGGATTTGAAATCATGGCACCACATGCGCTAGCACCTCAGATTTTCACGGCTATCACTGACATGGGCGCAACACCTTGCGGACTGGGCGCGCGAGACAGCCTTCGTATAGAAGCCGGCCTCCCACTCTACGGACAAGAATTGTCAGAAACACTCAGCCCAAGGGTGACAAGATACGCATCCTGGGTCATCAAGCTAGATCATTCATTCATTGGAAAGACCGCAGTCGAAACAGATGAAGACATCATGACAACCGTTGGGATCCAAATGGAAGGCAAGTCTATCCCCAGAACAGGTTACCCTATCGTCGAAGGCGGTCACATCACATCAGGTACCTTATCGCCATCATTAAACACACCTATCGGAATGGCCATTGTCCCCAAAACACATGCCACACCGGGAACAACGTTACATGTCATTCCGCAACACAGAAGAAAAGCGATTGCTGCCTCGCTGTTCAGGCCACCAGGCCATTACAGGAAATAAAACCATCGGCAAGATTTGGTAACAACTCCGCTCTTTGCGCATCTCTTACTGGCCGATGGCTTCAGAAGAAATCGAAGCCATCGCCAAATCATTGATATTTTGACAGATGAATCAGACAACCTCTTCAGAACAAACGTGAGATCTCAGCACGAGAAACGTCCACATCATATTGATCTCATGCTGCAACTATCCCTGCAGAGCTACCCGACATCGTTATTCTCCCGGGCGGCAGACCACCAATCTAGAAAAAAGCTCCATTGTCCAAGCAATTCTCCAACGCCAATATATCCAAAAAAAATGGACCGCTGCTATTTGTGCCGCACCCCGAATTCTCAACAATCTGGGATTTCTAGAGCATCATCGTGCAACATCTTTCCCTGCTGTCGCCAAACACATGACAAACTGTCTCTACAGCGAAGACGCCGTGGTCGTCGACCACCCCTTTATCACCAGTAGAGGCGCCGGCACCGCATTGGCATTTGCATTTGCCATCGTTAGCACACTCAAAGGAAGCGCGTGCGCAGAACAGTTACAGACAGACATGGTCTATTCTCACTAATGCGCCAATCGTTACGATTATACGTCCGCTACGCGAGACTCACACTCCCCTATTGGGACAAAATCTTACTTGGACTGATCATCAGCACCTGCACCCAAGCAGTGGTCTTATTGCCGCCTTTATTTTTAAAAGGCCTCTTCGACTTCGCCTATCCTTACAGAGATTTTGAGTTGCTTCTTTGGCTCTCTATTATCCCTTTTGCCTTGTCTTTTTGCTTCAACGTTCTCAATAGTCTAAAAGGGTTTTTGGACCTCTATGTGTATCAAAAAGTGCTGACGCACCTCAATGATATGTTCTATCTCAAACTACAGCGGTTACCCATGTCTTTTTTCTATCTTCACCGGGTAGGCGACCTCATGTTCAGGGCCACATCGGACCTACAAAATGTAACCCATGCCATTCTAAGCCTTACGCCAAATATCATCAGCACCACTATCAAACTGGGCATTATGCTCACCCTCTGCCTCATGCTAAACCCCACACTTACAGCATTGGCCTTGATTGGCATTCCCTTTCAGTTTTTAGAAACACATTATTTTTCAAAAAAGCTAAAAGAAAATCATCAAAAATGTGAAGAGATGTCTGCCGATCATTATAATTTTTTAGAAGAACGCATTAGCCATATCAAAATAATAAAACTACTACACCACTGGTCCACCGAGCTTAAAGCGCTCAAAAATTCCATCCAACCTATTTTCCGTGCAGAAATACAACTCACAGGCACCACCGCAATGAAGGCTATAACCGGCTCTACGTTGGCGCAATTCTGGACCATCATTCTCAGTATTTATACGGGGTATAGCATTATTTCTGGTGCAATGACACTGGGCGAGGTTGTCGCCATCACCGCCTATCTGCTCATGCTACAGCAGCCATTTCAGACGCTAAGCAGCATGTACCAGCAACTTCGCATTGCCCAGATTTCATTTGCACGCCTCTCTACAGTTCTAGATCACCGAGAAGAAGAAACCCACCGCCTAACGCATGGCAAAGACATCCGATTGTCAGGAGATATCCGGTTTGAAAACCTATCGTTTGGCTACGACAAAGGGTTTATGGTACTCAACAATCTCACCTTTCATGTCAAAGCAGGCCACACGCTGGCCATTGTAGGGAAGTCTGGCATCGGAAAAAGTAGTCTCACAGACCTCTTATTGGGATTCTATGCCCCAACCACCGGGCGTATTTATTTGGATCATATGGATATACAACAGTTACGACTCACGAGTTTGCGCGCACAAATCGGCATTGTTTCTCAAGAATCGCCTTTGTTTTTCGGGAGTATTCGAGAAAACATTCTCTTCGGACGACAAACAACCGTCAGCCAACTAGAACTGGAAAACTGCGCACGCCTAGCAGATGCACATGACTTTATCACCGCATTACCCCATGGCTACGACACCCAAACAGGACCCAATGGTGCCCAATGTATCCAGTGGCCAAAGACAACGAATCGCTATCGCAAGAGCGCTCTTGTCAGGCCGCCGATTCTCATTTGACGAGGCCACCGCCGTGATTGGATGGGAGTCAGAACAGCAAATACAAATACATTGGAAAAATTCAAAGACGAGCCATCATTCTCATTGCGCGCCGATTGTCCTCTCTCAAACTGGCCGATCATCTTGGTATTTGGCGCCGAGGGACGTATCGTCGAAGAGGATCTGTGCCAGACTCATCTCCAAAAAACAGGACATTTCTACCAATTATACGAGTCACAAATCAGTGGCTTTCAATGTTACCACAACACCTCAACTCCTCATAAAGTCCGTCAAACGCTACCAACGGCCCTGTGTATCGCCACGATTCGTATTCAAAACTACAGCACCCTACGAGACGCTACCAGAATCAATCATCGACACATTAGTCACCCACAATCTTACACGATATTAGGGTTTTATTCGTGACGCGTAGACTATGCCGCCTACCAATCAGAAGGACGGTTTTGGTTTTTTACTACCCGAAACACCCATTGATGGCGCCCATATCGCCTGCCAACGCCTTTTGGAGAGTCTATTCAAAGATAAACTAGAGTTGGCCTACAGTGTTTTTTACAATGCCACCCTGAGGACCAGGTCCCACTAGCCTCATCGAAAAATTATCAAGAGATACCCGTGTGCGAGTGGATGACGGTTATTTCACTTGCTGTGATTGCAGGGCTGCTTTGGGGCATTTCACAACACAAACTCCCATTGAGCGTCCCTGTCATACGACTATCAGCATCCCAATTCGCCATTTCCCAAGAACATCTCGGAAAAGTCCCCACACAAACACCCCTTACCATCTACAGAAAAGGGGAAAAGAACACCTTTATCCTCCAAGATGTTACCGTCTATCAAAACGACAAAATGATGCTCACCGTCTTACCCGTTTTTAGTAGTGAGCCAGAAATTCACCCCAATACAGCACGGTATGTGTCATATCGCCTGGAAGTGGGAAGAACCCGTTTATTCAACATTATTTTCCCGAAAAAAGAGGCCGTACAATGAAATTCTATTCTATAATAACGCTCATTCTCACCGCTGTACTCACGCAACAACTCACAGCAGCGCCCCGCATTGTCTCACTCGCACCTGCCGTTACCGAAATCGTTGCAGCATTGGACATGTCTGAGTCTCTTGTTGGCGTTTCTGATGCCTGTGACTACCCACCAGAGGTGGTCACACAGAGATCCAAAACAGGTCCATTTTCAAACCCAAACAAAAATTCAATTTTAGTACTAAACCCTAGCATCATCATCGGCATCGGCGTTGCAAAAAGCACCGAATTAAAAGAATTAGAACATTCAGGCGTTGAACTCTTGTTACTCCCCACACCCGACAACATCACAGGCCTACTCACCTGCATCAAACTCATCGGCTATGCGATTGGCAAACGACAAGAAAGTCAAAAACTGGCAGACAGTATCAGTCTCAGTATCCAACACACCCGCAAAACAAGACCCCTTCACAAACCCAGCGTCCTTGCAGTCCTCTGGAACCCACCATTAATCGCGGCTGCAGGAAATACATTAATTGCAGATGTCATTTTAGCCGCAGGTGGTATCAACACACTAGAGGCTGGCTCAATACCTTACCCCAAAATCAACAGTGAAATTCTCCTCTACAGGAACCCCGAGATGGTATTGATCTTGGACAAATCCAGACAAAAAGAGATCCTAAACGAATCTGCAGTTTCTTTGACACATGCGGCATCAAAAGACCGTATTATCGCAGATATAGACCCCGCGTTACTCATCCGACCAGGCCCCCGCATCGCAGAAGGGGTTCGTCAGTTACAAGAAGCGCTTCTAAGCTTCCCCCAAGGGATGTGACGGCAATATTCTATTGGTCAAATCATCCAAACTCACATGCGTGTAAATTTGGGTGGTATCCAAGCTACTATGCCCCAACAAAAGCTGTAGGGTTCTGAGATCAGCACCCCCACGGTGCATTTCTGTCGCAAAGGAATGGCGTAAAACATGCGGCGTCACGGTTTCCGAAAGTCCCAAATCACGAAACAGTTGTTTTACGATACGCTGCACACTGCGTACCCCCAATCGCGCCCCGGACTCCGAAACAATCACAGCAGAAGGCCACGCTCCACGACGAAAAAAAGTCTCTCTATACGACTGCAGCCACAGTGCCGTGCGCCCATCATACAAAACGATACGCGACTTCCCACCTTTTCCTATGATGCGAATCTCTCTCTCTGACAGCGATATATCCGCCCAATTCATAGCCACCAATTCAGACACCCGCAAACCAGTACCATACAACAGCGACACAATCAGCCGATTACGATGGTCCAAAGGCGTCGACACCGCCGTTTCCAACACAGTGGCGACATCCACATGCGGCAAAACTTTTGGCAACTCCGTCACAAACTTTGGGGTCCCCATCATCCGCCAGGGATTGTCGGAAAGCCAACCCATTTGCTGTAAATAGTGCCAATAGGTCCGCATCGTCGATAGCACCCGAGCGATAGAACGCAAACCTAAGCCGTCCTCATGCAGCTTACCAATGAAAAGGCGGCACGCACCTACATCCAAATACCCCAGCTGTTTATTGTCCGCTAAAAACAAAGAAAGCCGACGAACATCCCGGGTATATTATCATCGTTATGTTGCCGATTTGCGCTCTTAGCGCAAATAATCAAGAAAGCTCGGTAACGACTTCTCTAGCGTGTCCGATATATGCAAAACGGTTACTTTCATCTAAAGGAATGACTTGACCATTGGTCTCTACCCATAGGCTACAGGTCTTATCTTACGGGTATCAACGTGCAAAACATCTTGATCAAGATTGAGGCCAATACCCTTAAACTCTGGGATTTCTTCCGCAAAACGAAACACCTCTTTAATGTCCATCATCCACACGGATATCTGCAGCCAAACCAATTGCGTAGTAATTCGACGTAATCCACGCTCAGCCTCTACCGCATCCGCACACATATAGCCACGAACAACGGTCACTCTACTTGCATTTGGCACGCAAAAAGCTCAATCCAGCCAAAGCCCATCTCACGCGAATGGCACTATCACATTTCCCACAACGACAATAAAGTCCCGTTTGAAAAATGCGCCGATATTTTCAGCGTGAATTTCTTTGAACAGGTTTCACGTTTTTATTACGGGCGTCATTCTTACGAGTGTCCGTTTTTCGGGTATCATTTTTTACGCATGTTTCTGTCTCATAACTCGAAGTATAGTCAGGATCCAATAAAAAGTCTATTGCTACACCCCAAACCTGTGATCGATTCCCTGGCCAGGGGCACAGGGGCGAAGCTCTTAAAAAAACATCTTTTGTCAGCAAAGCTGAGCAAAAATAAGGAATTAAAAGGGCTGGCGCCCTTTTGATCCCATACAAGCCCCCCTGGCATAGGAAACGGTTACCCAAACCCTAGGGCGTATCATCATTTGATGGATGCAAGGCACAGTCAGGCGAAAAAACCGGAGTTTACCGAGGTAAATGCGATTTTTTTTGACCTGCGTGTAACGCCGCAGACGCAAATGAGGATAGGCCCTAGGCGGGCTTCTTCGCTACGCAATACAAACTTGGGGTAATCCACGCCCAACCCAAAACAACTTGTAGCACACGATCCATGGTCACCAAAATTTTTGGAGACACAAATCGTTTCAGCAACCCAATACGAAAAAATGACAAAGAAACCGTCTCTTGGATAACAAACCCTGCACTTTCCAAGGCCGCCAATACTTCCGTGGGGTGATAGTTAAAAAAAGCATCCCCCAATTGCAACGGCTCCGATGTAAATGGATTCTGTTGTTTGCCTAGAAAAAAACGAAAAACATTCAAGATATGGCGTTTATTGGGAATTTCAAAAACAAAAACACCACCAGGCTTCAACACCCGAAAAACCTGAAAAAACACACGTCCATAATCCGGGAGATGGTGCAAGGTACGAATCGACATCACCATGTCCAAACGTCCATCAGCTACAGTACTCGCAACACGCGCATCACCTTGGAGAAATTCAAACCGAGAATCCCCGCCCCAAGTTTCTTTTGCCTGATCCAACAGGTGCTGGGCATAATCAAACAATACAATACGCGAGGCCAACGGCGCATACACCGCGGTCAATCGCCCAAAGCCACAACCAAGATCCATGACCTCGCCATTCTTAGGGAAATACCGCACAAAAAAACGGCCCATTGTATCTTGCTCTAGGAGGTCTTCATAACGGCGATCCGAACGCTGCCAAAAGTCCTTACGATAGTCATATCCTGTGTAATCCGAAAGTGTCATAATAATTGTTTCAAGACCAATTTAAGGCCTGCCTCCAATGTCATCGATTCATCCAATTGTCCTGCAGCACGCCCGATCGCCTGACGTATTTCGCTGGGGCTATATCCCAACTGTTTGAGAGCCAAGCTCAAATCTGATTCAAAACTACTCGCAGGCACACCCGCCACCGGCGTAGAGATATCTGTATCCGATGTAAACTCAGCGCCACCAACTTTGTCCTTGAGCTCCATCACCAGGCGTTCAGCCACTTTTTTACCAATACCTGGCACCTGTGTCAGTTGCTTCACCTCTGAATGCGCAATCACCTGGAAAAAGCTATCCGGTGAAAAAAAAGAACAGACTTTTAGCCCTATCTTAGGGCCCACACCAGAAACACTGATAATCAAGCTAAACAAGGCCTCTTCACGTTCGGTCAAAAAACCATACAGCGCGTGGTGATCTTCCCGAATAATCTGATGTGTAATCAGCTTCACGGGTTGCGGCATATCACGCACCTTCTGCGACACAGAAATGGGCACGAATACACGATAACCAACCCCATGCACGTTCAGCAAAACCTCTTCAGGATTCACGCCAGCCACTTCACCTATCAAGAAAGCAATCATGTGAGTGAGTTTAGTTTCACAGAGTGCGTATGGCAAATAGCTATTGCCAATGCATCCGCCGCATCATCAGGTTTGGGAATCACATCAAGGGCCAACAAACGACGAACCATATCCTGTATTTGTTGTTTATCTGCTTTGCCATACCCTGTGACAGCAAGCTTGATCTGAGGTGGGGTATAGGACGTCACAGACAACCCTATCAGCCCCGCTCCCAATAAAATCACACCCCGAGCCTGCCCCACAAGAAAAGCTGTTTTGGCATTGTTGGAAAAAAACAATTCCTCTACCGCGACGGCATCCGGGGGCCATTCCGCAACCAAATCTCGAAACTGCTGGTGAATAGACAAGAGCCTCGCCGGCAAGGGCATCCCAGCCGGCGTACGAAAAACACCATACCGATGCATCTTGAGACGACTCCCCACCTTTTCAACACAACCAAACCCCGTCGTCGCCAAACCAGGATCTATACCCAAAATTCTCATAATTAGGAGAGGCGACCACCTTTCCGAAAACCAAGCTGAGCGAAAAACAACGCAGGAATCAAGAGCAATGTAATAAACGTCGAAAAAATAAGGCCCCAGGCAATCGCCAAGACCATCGGAATAATAATGGGATTATCGCCCCCAAATCCATAGGCGGTGGGAAACAAACCAGCTGCCGTCGTAAATGTGGTCAAAAAGATAGGCCGAAGACGCTTTTTAGCGGCATCCGCCAAATCTGCCAAGGTGCAATCTGACAACTTTGCCCGTTGGTTCAAAAACTCAATCAT